>CAZPUU010000007.1:27329-28810 GCA_964589835.1 uncultured Gammaproteobacteria bacterium | reverse complement strand
CAGGGTATTCGATTTCATTTCTCAATTATCTCCGTCTGCAAGGGACGAGTTGGAAGTCACCGACCTTAATAATTTTTACGTAAAAGAAGGGACTATGGAATGTGAGATAATTGATTGGTGGATCGATGCAGGCACATCCCATGATGAGCTTTTGAAAGCAGGAAATATGGTTGCTGAAAAATTTGCAAACGGAGAGATTACTCAAAATCAATAACTATGGCACTAGGACATACTGAACCGGCAAAAAAAGTTACAACATATACCGCAGAGCGGGAAGAAAACGGTTTTCTTATTGAACTCTTTAAAGATAAAGAAACCGGGGAAAAGACCGAGGTTTATTTGACAGCGGCAAAACCGGGAGCATTTAAGGGATACCATCTTCACAGGGTGAGAGCTGCACGGTATGTAGCACTCAAAGGAAAAATGAAAATTACGCTTTACAAACCCGGCGAACCGGAGCTCAAAGAAGAGCATATTCTTGATGCGCAAAATCCCTCAAGACTATTTATTCCAAAAGATATTGCAACTGGACTTGAGAATATCGGCGATGAGGAAGCATGGTTAGTCAACTATCCCGATCCCGCATACGACCCTACACTTGTTGATGAGCAGGTAGAATATACAGAAGAAGAACTCCTCCAAAGAATTGTTAAATAAATTACGTTTAGGCGATAATTTTTATAATTTATAGGTTCACTTCGTTTGTAGGTTTTTTAGTATACTATTAACATATGATGAAAAAGTGGGGAATTCGAGTATTGATAGGAATAGCAGTTGCCATTGGTCTTTTTGGAGGGTTTTATTTTTATCAGCAGCAAAAAGAAGCAAAAATAACTACATTTGAGCAATGCCAAAAAGCGGGATATCCAACTTTGGAAAGTTATCCGGCTCAGTGTCGGCTTCCAAGTGGAAAAAGTTTTACACAAAATATCGGAAATGCACTTGACATGCAGAGTGAGGTGCTTGTAACAGACCCGAGTCCCAATCAGAAAACAACCGCACCGTTACTAATCCGTGGAAAAGCGCGTGGGTCGTGGTATTTTGAAGGAATTTTATCAGCAGAATTGTTTGACCAAAATCAGAAATCTTTGGGAGCGGCAAACCTTCAGGCAAATGGAGAATGGATGACCGAAGAGTTCGTGCCTTTTGAGGGGGAATTAAACTTTACACCACCTCAGGGCTCGACCGGTACGCTTATTCTTAAAAATGCGAACCCCTCAGGCCTACCTGAAAACGAAAAAAAACTTCTTATTCCCCTCAGTTTTTAAACTTAAAGTAACCTCCGATATAGGTTATTGACTGTTTTGCTATACTGATGATATGGACCTTCGTGGTGTTATCCAGCAGTATTTGTCAGAGCTCCAAATGATGGCGTTGGGAACCTCAAAAAATAATCAGCCCTGGGTAACCACGGTGTATTTTGCATACGATGCCAACCTCAATTTGTATTGGCTTTCAGATCCACAAAAACGTCATTCACA
>CAZPUU010000007.1:0-27229 GCA_964589835.1 uncultured Gammaproteobacteria bacterium | reverse complement strand
TTTATCGGTTCAAACTTCGTACATTATTGGTTGGAAAATCATCCAGATGACACTGTCGTTAACTTTGACAAATTAACATACGCCGGAAATCTAGAAAATCTTGTTAGTGTTGAAAAAAATCCCAACTATTTATTCATTCAGGGAGATATCACGGTCCCAGAGATGGTAGATAATGTTATGAAAGGAATCGATACGGTGGTACACTTTGCGGCAGAGTCGCATGTAGACCGCTCTATAAAAGAGCCTGCCGCTTTTGTTAAAACAAATGTTTTGGGCACTCAAGTATTATTGGATGCGGCACTAAAACACGGCGTAACAAGATTTCACCACGTATCAACGGATGAGGTTTTCGGCGCCCTTGCATTAGGTACTGAGAATAAATTTAATGAAGCGACTCCCTATGACCCACGGAGTCCTTATTCGGCAAGCAAAGCAGGATCAGACCATTTGGTCCGTGCATACGCGGAAACATATCAGCTGCCAATAAGTATCACAAATTGTGCAAATAACTACGGACCATTCCACTTTCCTGAAAAACTAATCCCTCTTGCTATCACCAACCTATTGGAAGGAAAAAAAGTACCTGTGTATGGAGATGGGCTTTACGTCAGAGATTGGCTGTATGTTGAAGACCACTGCAGGGCAATTGATCTGGTCCTGACAAAAGGAAAAATTGGCGAGACATATTGCGTCGGAAGCATGACGCAGGATGTAAACAATTTAGAAGTTGTTAAGAAAATTATTCACATTATGGGAAAAAATGATGAGGAGATAGAATTTGTTAAAGACAGACCAGGACACGACAGAAGGTACGCAATAGATTGGTCTAAAATCAAAAATGAATTAGGCTGGGAACCGCTCCATGATTTTGATACATGGCTGGCAAAAACGGTCGATTGGTA
The DNA here is from genome assembly GCA_964589835.1 of uncultured Gammaproteobacteria bacterium. Classification (GTDB taxonomy): domain Bacteria; phylum Patescibacteriota; class Microgenomatia; order Levybacterales; family GWA1-39-11; genus JAUSNA01. Next base: position 26,327 of record CAZPUU010000007.1, on the reverse strand, counting down.
TAAGCAAAATGAAAAATGGTGGAAAGATATAAAATCAGGTGATTATAAAAATTACTACAGTGAGCACTACGGGAAATAGATCGCTTGTGAATTTATGAAAATTTTATTGACAGGTTCAACTGGACTTATTGGGTCACGTTTTGAAGAATTGATGTATGAAGCACACGACATTATTCCTCTTTCTTCTTCTCATGGAATTGACATAACAGACAAAGATTCAATTGCAGGTTTTCTGAAGGATAAGGATTTTGATGTAGTAATACATCTTGCCGGAAAGACCGATGTTGACGGGTGCGAAATGGATAAAGAAGAAGATTTGAAAATGCTAAATTATCGGGAAGAAGAAATATTGGGTTTGGATGTACGCAACGTGAGTACTTCTGCTTGGAAAGGAAAAAAGACAGCTATTGCTATAAATACAATAGGAACCAAGAATTTGTATGATGTTACCCATGAATATAATAAGAAATTTGTCTATATATCGAGTGATTTTATATTTTCAGGTAATGAAGAATTTAACAGTGAAGAAACAAAACCATCACCGGTAAATTGGTATGGTATGAGTAAATATTTGGGAGAAAAAGTTATTGATACTTCAGTTGACCTTATTGTGCGGTTGTCATTCCCTTATGGATATGCAAATCCTGTAAAGAAAGATTTGGTTTGGAAATTGTTGGACGTATTGTCTTCAAGAGATCAAGTAAGTCTTGTGGCAGATCAAGTAATTACACCGACTTTTATCGACGACATAGTTCACGGGCTGATTTTTTTGTTGGAAAAAAACAGTGTAGGGACAGTTCATCTTACCGGGTCGAGTTCTCTCTCCCCTTTTCAAATCGGTCAGAAAATCAAGGAGACTTTCCTGTTGACGACAGAAATAACAGAGTCAAAACTTGCTGATGTGTACGCCGGGAAGGCTCCACGCCCCTTTCATTCAATAATGAAAAATGATAAACTGTTGCATCTTGGTTATCAAACCAAAACTTTTGAAGAAGGTCTTGCCCTCTTAAACTCAGCATGAAAATTACATTTATTGGACACGGATATGTAGGACTTGTGTCGGCAACAATATTTGCAGACCTCGGTAACACCGTGCATGTCATAGGCCACACCCCTGAGACCGTTGATAACCTCAATAAAGGCATAGTCCATATCTATGAACCGGGTCTTACAGAATTGGTCCAAAAAAATCTTGCTGCGAAGCGTTTGCACTTTGGGTTGAGTTACGAACCCGTAAAAGATTCAGAGTTGATATTCATAGGTGTCGGTACTCCTCCGGGAAAAGGCGGAGAAGCCGATCTTACAACGGTACTTGAAGTTGCTGAAAATATCGGGAAAAATCTTTCAGACTACGCTGTCGTTATTACGAAAAGCACGGTACCTATCGGAACAAACAAAAAAATAAAAGCATTAATTGAAAAAGTAAAACCATCAAAAGTTGAATTTGATGTTGCATCATGTCCTGAATTCTTAAGACAAGGCTCCGCTCTGTCTGACACCCTATATCCCGACAGAATAGTAATTGGCACAGAGACAAAAAGGGCTGAAGATTTGTTGATACAGCTCCATAAGCCATTGCAGGAGAATTCGAACTGTCCAGTTGTGCTATGTAACCTCGAGACTGCAGAGATGATAAAGTATGCCGCAAATTCCTTCTTGGCAATGAAAATCTCTTTCGCAAACTCAATAGCTCAACTTTCAGAAGTAACGGGAGCCGATGCACTGCGTGTTCTTGAGGGCATAGGCTTTGATAAGAGAATCGGAAATTACTTTTTGCAGCCTGGTCCTGGGTATGGCGGGAGTTGCTTCCCGAAGGACGTAAAGGCTTTGATCGCAATTGCAGAGGGCTATAAGTATGATTTCAAGCTTCTCAAAGAGGTGGAAAATGTCAATCTTCTGGCAAAACGCCAGATTGTCAAAAAAGCTGAAGAACTTTTGAAGGATGTGAGGGGTAAAAAAATCGGGATTTTGGGTCTTGCTTTCAAGCCGAATACTGACGATATGAGATTTGCCCCGTCTATAGAAATCATTGAATGGCTCAAAGAAAAGGGTGCGGCAATTCATGCTCACGATCCGCAATCAATGGAAAAAGCAAAAAAAGTAATCAGCGGTATTTCTTATTATGATGATATGTATGACGTGGCAAAAGACGCCGAACTTTTAATAATTGTTACCGATTGGAATGAATTCAAGGAAATGGACCTTTCAAAAATAAGGACCCTTATGGCGGAACCGAATTTAATCGATGCGAGAAATATTTATGATCCGGAAAAGTTAAAAAGCCTCGGTTTTTCATACCGCGGCGTCGGACGATAATCATGCCCAAAATACTAATCACCGGCATTAACGGTTTTGCAGGAACCCACCTTAATAACTACTTATCACAACAAGGAGATGAGGTTTTTGGTACGGTAAAGCCTTCTGGAGGAGAAACCCACGATCCCCACTTATTTGAAGCAGACATTCTTGATTACACACGCATGAAACAGGTGATTGATGACGTATCTCCGGATTACATTTACCATTTGGCAGCCCTTGCCAGTCCTTCGGCAAGTTTTGCAAACCCGGCGGAAACTATCTCAAACAATATCGGTGGCCAGGTAAATGTGTTGGAGGCAGTTAAGGAGTTGAAGCTTATGAATACCAGAGTTCTCGTTGTTTCGTCAGCTGAAGTGTATGGGCAGGTTGCTGAGCGGGATTTACCGATCGATGAAGAGACCCCACTGAGGCCAACATCTCCCTATGCGGTAAGTAAGCTCGCCCAAGATTTTTTGGGACTTCAATATTTTCTTTCCCAAAATATTCAATGTGTAAGAGTGCGGCCATTCAATCACGTTGGTCCCTACCAATCACCCAATTTCGTAATTCCAGCATTTGCAAAACAAATCGCTGAAATAGAAAAAGGAAAGCAAGAGCCTGTTATGAAGGTCGGAAATCTTGATGCAAAAAAAGACTTTACCGACGTAAGAGACATCGTGAAGGCGTATTGTTTGCTTATGGAAAAGGGTGAAAATGGAGAGGTGTATAACATCGGAACGGGTAAATCCTACCGGATTTCTGAAATTCTGGACATTCTGTTGTCATTTTCAGAGCAAGACATAATTGTTGAAAAGGACCCTTCATTAATGCGTCCGATCGAGATACCTGAGCTTGTCTGTGACTACGAATTACTTCATAAAACAACCGGATGGAAGCCGGAAATCCCGCTCGAAACATCGCTGCGGGACACACTAGACTATTGGAGAAATATCGTTTAGAATGATGTAATTGTCTAAAGCTTATGGCAAAAAAAGCACTTATTACAGGAATCACAGGGCAGGACGGGAGTTATCTTGCGGAGCTTCTTCTTGAGAAGGGGTACGAGGTTTACGGGCTTGTAAGAAGGCTCAGTACACCAAATACCGAAAATATAAAGCATCTTTTGGACAAGGTTGAATTGGTATCCGGAGACCTTTTGGATCAAAAGTCTCTTGATGATGCAGTTAACGAAACGCAGCCGGATGAGGTATATAACCTTGCAGCACAGTCTTTTGTAAAAACCTCATGGAATCAAGCAGTTCTAACCGGTGAATATACCGCTTTGGGTGTAACCAGAATGCTCGAAGCAGTAAAGACGGTTAATCCAAAAATCAAATTTTATCAGGCTTCATCCTCTGAAATGTTCGGAAAAGTTACCGAGACTCCGCAAAAAGAAACTACCAGATTTTATCCGCGGAGCCCGTATGGCGTTGCTAAAGTTTATGGTCATTATATAACGGTAAATTACCGCGAAAGTTATGACATGTTTGCGTGTTCGGGTATACTGTTCAATCACGAATCCCCAAGGAGAGGAATAGAGTTTGTAACAAGAAAAATTTCGCACGCTGTTGCAAGGATTTCATTGGGCAGGCAAGACAAGATTGTTTTGGGAAATTTGGACAGTAAAAGAGACTGGGGGTATGCCGGGGATTATGTAGATGCAATGTGGAGAATGTTACAGCAAGACGAGCCCGATGATTACGTGATTGCGACAGGTGAGACGCATAGCATTCAGGACTTTGTTGAAGAGGCATTCAAGGCAATTGGAGTTGAAGACTGGAGAGCTCATGTTGAATCAAATAATCCTAAATTTATGAGACCTGCTGAGGTAGATTACCTTATTGGTGACTATACAAAAGCAAAGGATGTGCTGGGTTGGTCTCCAAAGACAAGTTTTAAAGACTTAGTCGCCATGATGGTGAATGCTGATTTGGCGGCTGAAAAGAAAAAAGACCACTAGGTTATTACGTGTCTTCTCATAGCTCAAATCATTCCGTTTTGATACAATTAAAGTTATATTCTCAAGACATTTTTTATGAGTAAAATTCTTATTGCAGGGGGCGCAGGTTTTATAGGTTCGAATCTGGCCGCGCGTCTCCTTTCAGAAGGCCATGAAGTAATTGCGGTCGATAATTTAATATCAAGTTCGGAAAAGAATATAGAAAGTTTGCGCAACAATCCGGCATTTTCTTTTATAAACCACGACGTTACAACTCCGCTGCCCGAAGAAATTAGCGCTGAGTACGTATTCCACATGGCTTCTCCTGCGTCCCCAAATCATCACAGTAAAATTTCATACCATGCCCTTCCGATGCAAACCATGATGGTAAATACCATAGGGACTCATGAACTTCTTAAATTTGCGAAAAAAAACAATTCAAAATTCCTTTTCGCATCAACATCAGAGGTTTATGGAGATCCGCTTGAGCATCCCCAAAAGGAAGTATATAGGGGGAATGTATCAACGACAGGTCCCCGGGCCGTTTACGATGAAGCAAAACGATTCGGTGAGACTCTCACTTCGTACTATTGGAGAGATCAAGGTGTGGATGCCAGAATAGTCCGAATTTTTAATACGTACGGACCAAACATGCACAAGGATGATTTGCGTATGATTGCGCGGTTCATTCTCCAAGCATTAAAGGGAGAAGATATCACAATTTTCGGCGACGGGAAGCAAACGCGGTCACTGTGTTATATCGACGATTTGGTTGACGGTCTTATTAAGCTGATGTTCGGTGAGAATACAAAAGCAGAAATTGTCAATCTTGGAAACCCTGAAGAGCACTCTGTATATGAGTACGCACAGATTGTAAAAAGAATTACGAATTCTTCTAGCGAAATAGTATTTTCCGAAGATCTTCCACAAGATGATCCAATGAGGAGGAGTCCCGATATTTCAAAAGCAAAAAGTCTTCTTTCTTGGCAGCCAAAAGTAAGCCTTGAAGAAGGATTACTAAAGATGATTGAATATGTAAAGACTTTTGGATAATTATGAAAATATTTGTAATACCTGCAACATATAACGAACGCGAAAATATAGGAAAATTCATAACGGTACTTGAGGATGAAGTGTTTCCCACAATCAAGGGCCACGATTTGCATATTTTGGTCGCTGATGATTATTCACCTGATGGTACCGGAGAAGTTGTCAAGGATTTAATGAAAAAATATAAAAATCTCGGACTCAACCAAGGTGAGAAAAAGGGATTGGGGGCTGCCTATATCAGGACAATGGGGCATGCAATCGAAAAGCTGGGAGCGGATGTCGTTGTGAGCATCGATGCAGATTTTCAATTTGATCCACGCGAATTACCGAAATTTATTGAAAAAATAGAACAGGGGAATGATATGGTCATTCAGACCCGCTACAGCGGTGGAGGATCGATCCCTCACAATTGGCCAATCCAAAGAAAGATTTTTTCAAAAACTGCAAACATGTTTGTCAGATCGGTTTTTATGAAATTTAATATACATGATTGGACGGGAGGATTCCGTGCAATTACAAAGGAAGTCTTTTTGAAAGAGAGGCACGAAATGAGAGGGTTTAATGGATATATATTTCAGATTGCTTTTTTGAAAAAAGCGGTAAGGGATGGATATAAAATTGCAGAGGTTCCCGTACATTTTTCAGATAGAAAATTGGGAAATTCAAAAATTGCTCCTCTTCATTATATTATGACTGTCTTAAAATTCGTCATCTTGACAAGAATTCAAGAACTGGCATATGGACCGTTTGGAAAATTTATCATTGTCGGAGGATTTGGATTTTTGTTGAATGCAGTAATTCTGAAAATTTTAGTTGACGGGTTTGGTTGGTTGCCATACATAGCAAATCTTCTTGGAGCTGTATTTGCGATATTTTCCAATTTCAACTTCAACAATTTCTGGTCATTCAAGCATCATAAGGCTCCAAGTTTTAAGCACTATATATTAAAAATGTTCCAGTTCTACTTAACTTCAGCCTTTGGAGTGATCGTAATACAAACGGGTACAATTTTTGTAGGTACCCATTTTATTACAAAGCCGGATGACTATTTCCTTTACTTCCTTCTTGGGACAGCATTCCTTCTTTTTTGGAATTTTTCAATTTACTCGAGGGTTATTTGGAGAAAAAAACATTGAGTGGTTATGTTTGGAAAAATTCGTAAATACGCTCAAAAACACAAGGTTGAATTGATAATTCTGCTCTTAGTCCTTCTTGTCGCATCTTACTTCAGACTCTATAGAATTTCCGATTACATGACGTTCCTGGGTGATGAGGGAAGAGATGCAATCGTTGCAAAAGATATTCTCCGGGGAGATTTAACTCTTCTTGGACCAAGAGCCTCGGCGGGAGACTTTTTCCTCGGCCCCATTTATTACTACATGATGGCGCCATTTTTATTGCTTACCAACTATGATCCCGTCGGTCCGGCGATTATGGTTGCCCTTTTCGGTATCGCTGCCGTTTTTCTCATATATCATGTCGGTAAAAAAATGTTTGGATCACAAGCCGGGCTTATTGCAGCGGCATTATATGCCGTATCTCCAGTTGTTGTGGCGTATTCCCGTTCATCTTGGAACCCAAATCCGATGCCATTCTTCTCCCTGCTCATTCTCTATTTGTCGTATGTTGCAGTGAAAGAAAAAAGATTTGCTCCTTTTGTAGCGGTCGGTTTTTTGCTTGGAATTGCAATGCAACTTCATTATCTTTCTACATTTCTTGCTGTCATAATATTTGTTTTTGTTCTCGGTGGAGAATATATGAATGGGAAAAAGATGATATTAACGCGATTGATTTACCGTTATCTTGCGATTTTTGGTGGTTTTATGATTGGATTTTCAGCCTTTTTACTATTTGAAATAAGGCACGGGTTTCCGAATCTTAAAACAATTTTTTCATTTATTTTAGGTGGAAGTGGTGCTGACAAAGCTGCACCGAATTATTCCTTTTTAGGCAACATTTGGGATGTATTTTTCAGGCTTTTTGCGCGCCTGGTTACAAAATATCCACCGCCCGAGCAAGTTAATATAACTGAAAATATTCACCTCCAGGTGTGGATGGTTTTAACATTGCTACTCTCTGTTGCTGCAATCGTATACCTTTTCAAAGTGAAAGACCGTCTTAAAATACTATTATTTGGTACATGGTTATTATTGGGAGTTGTGCTTTTCGGTTTTTATAAAAAAGCTATATATGATTATTATTTGGTATTCATGTTTCCTCTCCCTTTCCTGTTGGTTGGCAATTTATTCTCACGGTTATTGAGCGGGGAATTTAAAAAGTATGTTGGCGTAGTAATTGCATGTATTTCTATCATTGTTTTATTTTTATTGAACATTTCGGGAAGTCCTTTCTGGTACCCCGCCAACAAACAAAAAGACCAGGCAAAAACCATCGCAAATTTTGTTCTGGAAAAGACCGGCGGAAAACCATTTAATTTTGCTCTTTTAACCCGTGGAAATTCCGATCATGTTTACCGTTATTTTTTTGAGACTGCAAATAGAGCGCCTGTAACAATCGAAAATCCTATTGCCGATCCCAGAAGAAAAAGCGTGACAGACCAGTTATTGATCGTGTGTGAGTACCAAGAATGTCAACCATTAGGAAATCCCTTGTGGGAAGTTGCCGGATTCGGACGCGCTCAAATATCGGGGGAATGGAGTGTCTCTTTTGTAAAAGTTTATCGGCTCACACACTATCTAAGATCACCGGAATTTGACTTGAGCAGTCAGCCTCTGGATGCAACATACGAAAGAAATGATCTCGGCTTCTCCTTCAAATATCCTGAATCCTTCATTTTGACTGATAATACGGATTCACCATATTACAAAGATGAGAAACCATATTTAAGAATACATCTGATAACTCCATCGCTTCCGGCCGAGGATCAAAATAAACCGGGCTTTGATCTTAGAAAATACAATGATAATAGTATTTCAATTTACCTTACCGTACTTAGGAATGATAAAAACCTTAATTTGAGAGATTTTATGACTATGGATATGAGCGAACCGGGTAAAGACGGTAAGCCGATTATTGGAGTCGATGGTTTACAGGGGTTAATAGTCTCGAATGTCCCCAAGGATAACTCATTTGTATTTGAGGGGCTAAGTTCGGCCGGACAATCAAAAAAATCCTATTTCTTTGCAAACCAGAATTATGTCTATTATCTTACGATGATAAGAGATGTTGATACGGGAAGACCTTACACGGCGCAAGCAGAAAAATTGTTGGAGCAAATAATTGGAAGTATAAAATTTAAATAGTTAATACCCCAGAAAGCTTAATTTAAGAATTCCTGTTGAAAGGAGCGTAAAGAGTAAAATATCGAGTGCGACGATGATTCCTGAAGCGGCAGTAATTGCAGTTATATCGTGCTGTAGATATATTTGATCTTTTTGGGTTGCGGTAAGATCTTTTTCGATTGCGGTTTCTCGAGGCTTTATGGCTGTATTTTTGAGGCCGGCGACTGTGTATGTCGGCGTATCAATATGAATAGTCTCAACAATTTCCGATTGTCTCAGATGCGCGTGTTCTTTTTGTTTTCTCGTTTTTCTTTTTTTTGACATATGTCCAATAAGTTCACCTCAAAACTTATCATATTGACACCATATTTTCAAGAGACTAAAATGGTATGACCGATATGGAGTTTATTCCCCAGATAGTTATTGTAAGCATTCTTGTGCTTTGGACGGGTGCATTGACATACCTTTTTTTCAAGCTTCAGGCGTCTTTGCGTACTATTGATGTTGGAGGAAAGAAGGAAAATATTATCGAAGTGCTCAATGAAGTATTGGATAAGGAAAAAAAGATAGAGCGAAGCCAGATAGAAACGAACCGTAAAGTTGAGGGCTTGCTATTTGATTCACAATTTTATATACAAAAGATAGGGCTTGTGAGATTCAATCCGTTTAACGATACGGGTGGAGATCAGAGCTTTATTTTATCGCTTATCGATGAGAAAAATTCCGGAGTAGTTATTTCGGGATTGCACACAAGAAACGGGACCAGATGGTATGCAAAGCAAGTACTGGATGGGAAAGGTGTTGAGCATGAACTATCTAGCGATGAGATAAAAGCTATTAAAGTAGCAGCAAGAAGATTTAAAGACAAATGAGCGAGAATAAGAGTAATCCAAACATAAAATTAATTGTAATTGCCGCTATAGTATATGTAGCAAGCTCTCTTGTCTCTTTCATTATTTTCAATACGTTAGGACCCGGTACTGTTGCGACTCCCGTTGCCCAGCCGAAAAAGACTGCTGGCGGTAAATTACTATTTGATCCAAGCCTTCCAAAAACCGAAGAGTGTCCTACCAATGGCGCCCTTTATTCTAAGCAGCAAAAGGCGTGGTGGGAAAAGCACGGACCATTGGGGATTATGATTGAAAATCATCTTGAGGCCCGTCCTCAAAGCGGAATTTCAAATGCAGACATCGTTTATGAAGCAATTGCCGAAGGTGGAATCACGAGATTTCTGACCATCTTCTATTGTCAGGATGCAGAGACGGTAGGTCCCGTGAGGTCAGCGCGGACATATTTTGTTGATTTCCTTTCAGAATATGGTCCTTTCCCTCTATATGCTCATGTAGGCGGTGCAAATACTCCGGGACCGGCAAACGCATTGGGTCAGATTAACGACTATGGATGGGGTGGTTACAACGATCTCAATCAGTTCTCGATCGGTTTTCCGGTATATGTCAGGGATTATGACAGGCTGGGCAGAACGGTGGCAACTGAGCATACCGTATATTCATCTACAACCAAATTGTGGGATTACGCAAAATCCAAGAGAAAGTTAACAAATGAAGATGAAGAGGGTGCAAAATGGAATGAAGATTTCGTAGCGTACAAATTCAAAGATGATGCCGGGGCTGCTGCAAGACCTGCAGCTCAGACTATCGCGTATGACTTTTGGGAAGGATATTCAGAGTACTCTGTTTCCTGGGCGTACGATAAAACATCAAATACCTACAAGAGATCGAATGGGGGGAAGGCGCATACAGACTTGAATAACAAGCAGCAGTTGACCGCAAAGAACGTCGTCGTTCTATTTATGAAGGAAAGTCGTGCAAATGATGGTTATGACGGGAATCTCCATATGCTTTATGGAACAAAAGGAACAGGAAATGCAAAAATCTTTTATGACGGTACGGAAATTGACGGGACATGGTCCAAAAAGAATAGAACCGCACATTTATACATAAAAGATAAGCGTGGTAACGACATTGAGTTTAATAGAGGTCAAATTTGGTTTTCTGTTGTTTCCCCGGCGACTGACGTAACTGTAAAATAACCCCGTTTTCTAAAAGCCCATTGAATATCTTTCTCTGCTAGTATAATATATGTACTCAGAAAGTATATGTTTGATGATCTAATTACTTCAAAAACGCGCATAAAAATTCTCCATCTATTTCTCGGGAATTTAGAGGAGATGTTCCACGTGAGAGAGATTGTCAGGAGAGTTGATGAGGAGATAAATGCGGTAAGGCGCGAGCTGATGCTGCTTGAAAAAAAAGGAATTCTTAATCGTGAAGCCAGGGCAAACAGGGTTTATTATTCTCTCGATACCACCTACCCTTTCTATTTTGATCTCATAAAGATATTTGCAAAAGACTCCGGTCTTGGGCGGGACATAATTAAAAATAGAGCCAAACTTGGTAGGATCAAATACGCAATGATTTCGGGAAATTTTGCAAGGAATCTACCTAACAACGGCGAAACCGTAGATCTTCTTGTGGTCGGAGTAGTAGTCTTGCCTGAATTATCCCTCATAATCAAAAAAGAAGAAGAAGTGAAAAAAAGAGAAATAAATTATACAATAATGAATGAGGATGAATTTAATTTCAGAAAAGCGAGACGTGATCCATTTATTGCCTCAATTATTTATGGATCTCGGGTAATGCTTATCGGAGATGAAGAATCTCTTGTGAAAGAACAGTAAGTCCCACCAATAAGTTATGCGTAAGCCTAAAGTATTTATTTTTGTAATCTTTGCAATTTCTGCAGTGTTATTGGTATTGAGCACTCCAAGCAAGATTGATTTGCGTTCGGTCAAATTCCCCTTCATTGAAAAAAATAAAATGATCGCAAACTTCGTGTTTGATCCTGCAAATATCAACTTTACAATCGGAGGAATAAATATCCAAAGGGATCTTTCTTACAAGCTTGGTCTTGATCTTCAGGGAGGAACACAGCTTACCTATAAAGTTATCATGAAAGATGTGAAGCCTGATCAGCGTCAGGATGCCTTTGAAAGTGCGCGGGATGTTATCGACCGTAGGATTAACTACCTTGGTGTCTCGGAGCCCACAATTCAGACAATCAAAGTCGGTGATGAACATAGAATAATTGTCGATCTTCCCGGAATGTCGAATGTGTCTCAAGCAATATCTCTTATTGGTCAAACAGCTCAGTTAACTTTCTGGGAAGGTGGAAAAGAGAATGATGTGAGTAAGCTTCAGTCGAATCCGCTTTTGCTTGGGTTAAATCAGTTGATAGGTTCCAATCCTGTGCCAACAAAGTTGACCGGAAAAGATCTGCAAAAAGCGACTGTTGTATTCGATAGTACTTCCGGAAAGCCGCAGGTACAGATCCAATTCACTTCTCAGGGGGCAAAATATTTTGCTGAAATTACCAAAAGAAATCTCGGAAAAATAGTAGCAATTGCGCTTGATAATCAAATAGTAAGCGCACCGGTTGTGCAGTCGGAAATCGTGAACGGGACGGCAGTTATCAGCGGTCAATTCACTCCTGACGTTGCCAAAAATTTGAGCATTGCTCTTAATGCCGGAGCTCTTCCTGCGCCACTTGAGGTAATTGCACAAAAATCTGTGGGTCCCTCTTTGGGTATCAACTCACTGCACAAAAGCTTGTTTGCTGCAATTGTCGGATTTTTGTCAATCATAATTTTTATGACATATATATACAGAAAGGAAGGAGTTATTGCATGCGTTGCTTTGGGGATTTACACAATTATCACGCTCTTCGTATACAAATTTATTCCTGTAACGCTCACCCTTGCCGGAATTGCGGGTTTTATTCTCTCGATCGGTATGGCAGTTGATGCGAATATTCTTATCTTTGAAAGAATGAAAGAAGAACTTCGTCGCGGAAAACCCAGAGATATTGCAATGAAAAATGGATTTGCCCGGGCATGGACTTCGATTCGTGATTCGAATACTACGAGTATAATTACATGTGTAATTCTTTTTTACTTCGGAAGTGGTATTGTAAGAGGTTTTGCGTTGACACTATTTATCGGAATAGTAATTTCAATGTTTTCGGCAATCACGGTCACAAGAAATTTATTAATTGTTTTTGACTCAAAAGAAAAATCTAAAGAGAAGCTTAAAACCAACAAATAAATTATGGATATTGTAGGAAGAAGAAAAATGTTTTTGATTATCTCAGGTGTAATTTCATCTGTTTGTATTCTGGCGATTATTCTATTTGGATTTAAGTTGTCGATCGAATTTACCGGAGGTTCGAAGCTTGAGTTAGCCTCTCAGGATAATAAAAAAATAGATGAAGCGGTAATACGAAATGCTTACAAGAAGGAAAACGTAAAAATAGTAACTCTCCATAAGAATTCTGAGTCCAGCTACACTGTCAGAACAGACACTATTACCGATGCAAAGAAGAATAAGATACTCGCAAGATTTACGGAGACGGGAGTAAATGTAAAGGAAAAGAGTTTTGACACTCTAGGTCCGACAATAGGAGGAGAGACAAGAGTTAACGCTCTTAAGGCGGTTCTGATTGCTCTTGTCGCAATCACCCTGTATATTGCTTTTGCCTTTAGAAAAGTCTCAAAGCCAGTATCCTCTTGGAAATTTGGTGTAAGCGCAATTGTTGCACTTGCTCATGATGTACTTATAGTGCTTGGGACATTTTCTCTTGCCGGTGCATTCTTGGGAGTCGAAGTTGACACGTTATTTATTACGGCGGTTTTGACTATAATGGGTTTTTCTGTTCATGATACGATTGTTGTTTTCGATAGAATCCGGGAAAATCTGATCAGAAATGTACGAAATGATTCATTTGATGTGATTGTCAACAGAAGTTTCAATGAAACACTGGCACGATCTCTTAATACCTCACTTACTGTTGTGCTTGTACTTTTTGCACTCATATTGTTTGGCGGCGAGTCTATCCGTTGGTTTATCGCAGCATTTTTGGTAGGAATTATTACCGGAACTTATTCATCCATTTTCATCGCATCTGCGATATTGGTAGAGTGGTATAAGGCGGATCAAAGAGGATTTAAGATCTCCAATCTTCTTAAGAGAAAAACCAAGAAAAAGTGAGAACCCCAAAAAAAGTAAAACAAATAACTGTTTTTATCGGGCTTGTTGTTCATAAAAATAAAATTCTATTAACAAAACGAAATGAATCGGAGTTGAAAGATGCTCATTTAAAATGGGAATTTCCTGGAGGAAAAGTTGACTATGGAGAGACACCCCAAGAAGCTGTTGCGAGAGAAATAGAGGAGGAAACAGGAGTGAAGGTCAAAGTTGGCCGTCTGCTCCCCTACATACACACCGTCAATTGGGAGTATCCGTGGGGAACACAACATACGATTATATTCGGATTTGAATGCAAATATGTTTCTGAAAAGAAAAGAGAACAAGATCATCATGTAGATTCGATTGCATGGGTTCCTCTCAACGAATATTTAAGTTTGGAGACACTACCTGGCGGAAAAGAATTTTTTGAAAGCTTAGGAAGAAAGTGATTCTCTTACGATTGATGAAACAAGTCCTCCATCAGCCTTTCCTTTAATTTGCGGAGACAAGATGCTCATAACTTTTCCCATATCTTGCATTGTTGCAGCATTTGATTGGGAAATTGCCTGACCAACCAATATCCGTATATCTTCTTCCGACATCTGCTCGGGAAGGTATTTTTGAAGTAGTTCAAGTTCTTGCTTTTCCTTATCGGCAAGTTCCTGCCGGCCACCCTTTTCAAACATCTCGATGGATTCTTTCCTCTTTTTTATCTCTCGACCAACGACCTCGATTACATCCTCATCAGAGGCTTGGTATCCGGCGCCACCTTTTTGGATTTCAAAATATTGCAGGGCGCTTTTCAACATACGGATTGTTGACAAACCCTGCTCGTCTTTTGCAATCATTGCGTTTTTCAGATCATTTTGAATTGTATCTTTCAGCATAAATCTATTATAACCGATATCATATCTTTTTGGTAATTTTGTAAAGCTCAGTTGTTCCGATTTTCTTTATCAGTGTGATATTTCCATTTTTCTTTAGGTTACTTATTGCTTCCAAAAATTCTTCCCGTTGTGAAAGATAATGAAGAATATTCCAGCTTGTTCCTGTGTCAATAAGAAGTAATTCCGGATTGCCACCTACCCGAAACCACTTACAAGTATGTGCCCCACAAGGGGAATTTTTTTTGAAATCTTTTAGATAAGGAAAAAGTGTGTAGATATTCTCTCGGTGAGCAATATGTGAGGCAATATTATTATGCGTTACTATGCTGGCGTTTTTTGGTAATTCGTTAATCACAGTATTGATACTTATTTTTTCAGGACTACCTTTCCAGAACCAACTCTTTGCAAGATAGGAAAGCGGCAGGTGGAGATAATACTGAAAAAATAACGCACAGGCAATAAGGTATAAACCGGCAAATTTATTGTTATTTTTTTTGACTTTGGAAATGGCAATGATGGTAGGAATAATAAGAAGCAATGAAACCGAACTTCTGTAGTGTGCAAATATTCCGTGGGCAGAGGTGACAATGGCATTCCCGAGTACGAAATAATGTGCAAGATCTCCGAGGAAAGGAATAAGAAAAAATGGAGCAAATACAGGTAAGAATCCAAAAGACCCAAGCGAGTAAAGTAATGCGTTCCTTTTATCGACGGTGTTCACCATGTACATGGGGTTTGTATCCGAGAAAATTCCCTGTGGATTTGCGTATTTATATCCACCCATGAGTATTGGAAAATACACAGTGAAAACGACGAGTAAATACAGAAGCGAGATCCCCATTGCAAGTATAGAAGTTCTGGATTTTGTATATATGAATTGTGACATGCTTATAAGTAGTGTAAGGAGTGCAATATCTTCTTTGCACAAAAGAGACATCGTCAGGAACAAGAGCATAAGCTTCAATTTTTTTGAAATTAAGAAATAGTAAAACCATGCCATAAATCCGATTGCAAATACCAGACTGTGAACATCCGACCAGATGGCAAATTGAATCCCGAAAAATATAAGGTACGAAAAAAGTACAGAATTTGCTACGAATTTTTTTAAGCCGAATTTACGGGCTGTTAAAAAAACAGCGGCACCAGATCCAATCACCGAGATCACTTGCAACACAATAAGGGTAATCGCACTATCAAATAGTCTGTAGAGCGGAGCGATTAAGACGAATATTAATTCCAAATGGTCGGTGTAGATAGCAGCGTCGTAATAAACATGAGTTGTAGTAACAGGATTTTTGAAGTGTGAGTATTTCCAGATCGCCTGATCGATTATAGACAGATCATAACCTGACAGAAAATTTAAATGCTTGTTAATCGATAATATTAGATATCCGGCAAAAAAGAAAAATAGAATAGCTATAGTAATGTAGTTTTTCTTAAATAAAATCTTTCCTTTGAGTAAGTATTTATTCGTGTGAGATTTCATGAAGCCGCTTTATTAAATAATCTCTATCATTTTTACTTAAGTCTTCATCCACTTCAGCGAACAATGCGTTGATAATCTCACCAATCCTCTTTCCCGGAGGAATAGATAACTCTTTCATAATATCGTTGCCGTCTATTGCAAGATCGTTAATTGAGAAAGGGGGATGTAATTGTTCTTCAAGTCTTTCTTTAAACTTCTTGAGGCGCCAGCTTTCCGCTGTTTGGGTTCCTCCACCCAGCCGGTCACCAATTCTAAGGTCTATCATGTCTTTAACATTTTCAACTCCAACCCTTCTTATGAATCTTCTTACAGCGCTATCGGTAATATGCTCATCAACAGTGAACATATGCCACCTGACAAGTGTGTAAATTTTTTCTTTTTCTTTGTTCGATAGCCTCAGCCTTTCAGCTATTGTTTTTGCAACCTTACTTCCAACAACTTCATGGTTGTAAAAGATTACAAACCCCTCACTGTCATTGGTAGCAACGTATGGCTTTCCGACATCGTGGAGTAAAGCCGCAAGTCTTACGATAGGATCCCTTGAGGGTGTCTCTTTCATTGATAGGAGATTGTGAGTGAAAACATCCGTTGTATGATGACGGCCGGGCCTTTTCTGTGAAACGCCTTTCCCTTTAAGTAGCTCTGGAAATATGATGTCAATGATTCCAATCTCATCCAGAAGCAAAATTCCGTCGTACGCTTTGTCTGTTTCCAAAATTTTAAAAAGTTCGTCCCGGATTCTTTCAGATGAGACGTGCTCGATCAAATGCGCGTCTGTTTTGATTGATTCGAATGTTTTTTCTTCAATTGAAAAATCGAGTTGTGCTGAAAAACGAATTGCTCTCATAAGCCTTAGCGCATCCTCCTTAAATCTTTCGTCCGGATTACCTACTGCACGTATGATTTTTTTTGCTAGATCTTCCTGTCCTCCAACCAAATCAATAACCTCTGTAGTATTGTCAGCAATTTTTATTGCAAGGGCATTGACAGTAAAATCCCGTCTTGTAACGTCGTCCATTAATGTTGTTCCCCAGACGACTTCTGTTGGATGTCTAAAATCTTTGTATCCGGTTTCTGTTCTGAATGTTGTTACCTCGGCATACCTTTTTCCATCTTCATCCTGCTTGTTTTCCTCTGCGCCGAATTTTACGCCAACTGTGCCAAATGTATTATCGTAAAATGAATCGGGAAAAACTTCTTGAATTTGTTCGGGAGTTGCATTTGTTGTCAGGTCCCAATCATCAACTTTCCTGTCCATGAGAAGATTTCTGACGCATCCCCCAACCAAATATACTTCGTATCCACGTTGGGTCAGGCGTTCGTAGATTGAGATAACCTCATCAGGGATTTTTTCAAGCATGTGATATTATGAATTGTATTATTGAAAGTATAGCATGAAACGTTGGAACATTTTATACAATAAAAAGGCAAATTTAGAGCTGAAAGCAGAAAAAATTGTTGATATATTGCTCGCAAACAGAGGTGTTGTCGGAGATGGAAAAAAAGCTTTTTTTGGACTAAAAGTTGGAGATATTTCTTCGAGTACCGTAGGAATAGAAAAAAAGGAACTGGAGAAATTTTTAAAACGTATCGGTGAAGCTCTTGATAAAAAAGAGCGCATTGTCATTTTTGGCGATTATGACGTTGACGGAATTTGTGCATCGGCTATTTTGTGGGAAACCATGTATTCAAAAACAAAAAACGCCGTCCCATATATTCCTGACAGGATAGAAGAAGGATATGGATTATCGGTAAAGGGTATCGATAATGTTTTGGAAAAGTACCCCGATACAAAACTTATCATTACTGTTGATAATGGTATTGTTGCCCATGATGCCGTTGCCTTTGCCAATACAAAAGGAATTGATGTTATCGTGACAGACCACCATGTTAAAGGTGAAAAATTACCGGATGCATTCTGCATATTACATACGACAAGTCTTTGCGGTGCCGGAATTGCATGGATGTTGGCAGAAGCATTAAGATTTGAAGACGAAGGAAGATTGAAGGAAAAATTAACCCTTGCTGCAATTGCAACCGTTGCCGATCTTGTTCCTCTTGTCGGAGCAAACCGGGTAATTGTGCGCGAAGGAATAGAGCTTATAAAAAAATCCAAAAGGCCGGGACTTGTAGAATTGATCAAAGCTTCCGGTATCGACCAAGGAAAAATTGACGTCTACACAATCGGCCATGTAATTGCTCCCCGTATGAATGCAGCAGGGAGAATTCAGAGTGCAATGAATCCTTTGAGACTCCTTTGTACTAACAATGTTACAAAAGCCACTACGCTTGCCACACTTCTTTCTCAAGTTAACCGCGACAGACAGGGTCTTACCGGTGAAATGGTTGAGCATGCAAAGTTATTGGCCGTTGAAAGCTCCAATAGTAAGGTTACGGTGGTCGCTCATGAGTCTTACAATCAAGGTGTGATCGGGCTTGTAGCTTCTCAGCTTGTCGAAAGTTATTACCGACCGTCTGTCGCAATTGCAATTGGGGAAGATATCTCAAAGGGTTCCGCAAGGTCAATAGCTGGAGTCAATATCGTGGAATTGCTAAGAAGAGTAAGCGACACACTGCTTGAGGTAGGGGGACACCCGATGGCAGCAGGATTTAGTGTTGAAACAAAACGGATAGGAGAGTTTACCCAGGCAATTACAAAAAAGGCTGAAGTGATGGTGGCAGATAGCCTATTGGAAAGATTTTTGGATATAGACATGGAGTTATCTTTTCTTGATATAACAAAAAAATTGTTTGATGAAATTTCACAACTACAGCCATTTGGCATGGCAAATCCGGAACCTACTTTTGTAACCCGTGGAGTAGAGGTTCTGGAGGTAAGAAAAATTGGACGTGACCAAACCCATCTAAAGATGAAGCTTGAACAAAATGGGAAAATATTTGATGCTATTGGTTTTCGGCTGGCTGATAAGGTTGATGTATCAGCGGGCGACACTATTGATATTGCCTACACTATTGACGAAAATGTATGGAATGGGAAAACTAGCCTGCAGCTGAAGATACGAGATCTCCACTCCCGCTAGATAAATATTGCGCTTCACCCTCACTGAGTGGAACGGGTGCATATAGTTCCGCCATCTGATCCCAGGAACTGTAAACGTTATTTGCAAATTCTACGACTCCATTCCGGGTGCTCCTTGCCTCCCTAATTCCTTGAACATTTGAATGAATGCTATTTGGGGGTGTTCCCAAAGCAAACATCAGCGCTCTGTAAGTGGTAAGAGATGAATCAAGTAGAGTCTTTTTAAATCCCTGATCTTTTGCAAGGTCCGGATGAGCCAGTATATTTCTCCCTGCTTGGTGCTCAAAGGATCTACCATCGAGAAATTGTTGTGCTATTTCAAATTTATCTTTCATAATTTTGCCCAAAAAAAACTCCCTCTTATTTTTGGGGAGAATTGTGTTGTTTTAATTACACGCCGCTCCCTAGACCATAAAGGCCTTGAGGGAGACAATATTATTTGCGCGTACTAAGAAATTCATAAACAACTTATTAATTATAAAACTTTTACTCTATGTGTCAAGGCGAATTTTACGCTCAAATGAAGCTAATTTGAGTAAAATCAAAGTAAAAAAGAGTTAAATGTGCGTTCAAATGAGCATGAAATTGTGATATCATACTCAAAGTATGAAGAATAGGATTTTGTCGAGCCAAACACCTGAGAAAATCGGTGAGGCAGTTGTAGTCTATGGTTGGATTGAAAGAGTAAGATCTCACGGGAAAATTGCATTTTTTGATCTTCGCGATCGGACCGGAGTTTTGCAGGTCGTTGCAACCACACCTGAAACGGTTGCTTCTGTTGAAGCCTTGTCGATGCAAACGGTCGTTGTTATAACTGGCACGGTCAAAGAACGAGGAGAGAGGTACATAAACCCTAATATACCATTGGGAAGGGTAGAGATGGAATTGACAAGTCCGGTTGAAATTATCTCGCTGGCTCATGAAGCACCTTTTGACATGGGGGGAGTCGAGCTTAGTCTGCAACTCCCAACACTTCTTGACTACAGAACATTGACTCTGAGGAACAAGAAAATATCTGAAATATTTAAAGTTCAGGCTGCGGTACTTAAAGGTTTTCGTGAAGCAGCTGAAAAAATAGGGGCTACGGAAGTTGTTGTTCCGACCATTTCAGCATCGGCAACAGAGGGAGGAGCCGAGGTTTTTCCTATTCAGTACTACGGTTACAAAGCCTATCTGACTCAAAGCCCGCAGTTGTATAAGCAAATGATGGTGCCGGTGTTTGAACGAGTATTTACGATAGCACACGCCTACCGCGCAGAACCGTCTGTCACCACACGACATCTTTCCGAGAATACGCAAATGGATCTTGAGATAGGTTTTGTCGAATTTGAAGAACTGCTCGATATACTTGAGGGAGTTATTGTTGATACTTTAAAATTTGCGCAGGAGACGACAAAAGAAGTATTCAAGAGCTACAATGTTCCCGAAATTGCATTTGGCAGTATTCCAAGGTTGAAGCTGTCTGAAGCTCAGGAAATTATATTTCAAGAGTATGGTAGGGATGTGCGTGGTGAAAAAGATCTTGGTCCTCAAGACGAAGTTGATATATGCAAATGGGCACTTGAGAAGCACGCTTCAGACCTTGTGACAATCACCCATTTTCCTACAAAGAAGAGGGCTTTTTATACGATGCCCGATCCGGAAAATCCTGAATTGAGTCTTTCTTTTGATGTTCTTTTCCGGGGCGTTGAGATATCGAGCGGTAGTCAAAGAATCCATGAATACGAAAAATTGGTTGAGGCAATTAAATCTAGGGATATGAATCCTGACAACTTCAAGCTCTATTTGCAGGCTTTTCAATTTGGAATGCCTCCTGAGGGAGGATTTTCTTTCGGACTCGAGAGAATTACTATGCACATGCTCAATCTTGCCAATGTTAGGGAAGCATCACTTTTCCCGCGGGATATGGAAAGAATCGATGAAAGACTCTCTCAAAAATCCCAAAAAGACTAGCAAAAAACATTCAAGGATTCATGTTTTTGATACTGTCATAATTCTGTTGCTGTTAAATATTGTCGCAGTGACTCTCGTGGTGCTTTATTTTCACAGGATCAATTCGTATCGTTTGCCGACACTTGACACATCATTATTGAACATTTCTTCTATACCTTTGACAAAAGACCTATCTGCAATTAACGCGTCAGCGGAGGCGTATGTGGTATTTGATTCAAAAACCAGAACAATTATTGCCGGAAAAAATGATTCTTTGCGTTTTTCACCCGCGTCAACAGCAAAAGTGATGTCGGCAATATTGGTACTGGAGCATTATGATCCAGAAAAATACTTAACGGTTCCCCCGACCGTGTACTCGGTCTTAGGATCAAAAATGAATTTGGTTGCAGGTGAAGAAATAAAGGTGCGTGATTTGCTGTATGGGATGATGCTTCCTTCCGGAAATGACGCAGCATATACGCTCTCATATTATTACCCTGGGGGAGCGGAAGGCTTTGTCAAGGAAATGAATGATAAGGCACAAGATTTGCAACTTCTTAATACACATTTTGTAGACCCCGCCGGATACGAGGATGGTAATTTTACAACGGCGAGTGAGCTGGCACGGTTAGGTGCGTATGCGATGCAAAATAAAGAATTTGCTCAGATTGTAAAAACCCGTTTTATAGAGGTTTCGGATCGAACGCTTACTCATCCCTACGCTCTTTCGAACCTCAATGAACTACTTGTATACGACAATGTATTAGGTATAAAAACTGGTTTTACTAATGAAGCGGGTGGAGTCCTTCTGACTGCTGTTAAAAGAGGGGATTCGGTATTTATCGTATCGGTTCTGAAGAGTTTGAATCGCTTCGCAGACACAAAAGATCTTATGAATTTTATTAACGAAAAAATTGAATATTCTGCTCCTTCTAAAGATTAATTTTGCAATGATGTGGAGGGTATTGCCTCAACATAGGCGGTGAAATTGATACCCGTGAATACTATGACCGGTAGCAAAAAATCGTTACTGTCTTTACTCAGATAATATTTAAGTTCAACATTGGTAATATCAACCGTCGGCAGCGAGAGTGGGTTGATAACATACGCATTTCCATTTTTCAACTCTTCAAGGGCCTGTTCGGCTGTTTTGATCGGGTAATCACTTTTATCTTCAGAACTTATAATGTGGTTATAAAAATCTCCTTCAAGAATTTGGAAGTGTCCATCGGGGTAAGAAATAATAAATGACAAAATCGGGCTGGAGGGATTCGGGTATACAACAGATATTTCTTCAATCGGCTTTTGCATCAATGTCACTCTCGCAAAACGGGTACTTCCCAAATTTTGAGCAGCGACAAGCACACCATTTTGCTGCTCAAGATATTCCACTTTTGTTTTTTCAAAGTCGATATTTGTTATGTTGCTTCTTATCGAGCTAAGATAATTTTGAATATCCGATACGACTTCTTCTTCAGAGGGTAACATTGACTGTGCTGCAAGAAATGGATTGGTCCGGTAGTCGGACGATATTGAAAAATTCTTTGTAACAATATTGTATTCGATAATAATTCCAGTTCTTGATTGGGTCCATCTGTAAAGAATGTCTGACAATTTTACTTGATTTTCAATAAAATCCAGTGCGTCGAGTGTGTTTTTAGCATTTTCAAGGGCAAGTAGATTTGGTTCAGGGGTGATAAGCTTATATACATTTGCCCTGTCGGGAAGTTTTGGCAATTGTCCATCGATTGTATTGACGTTGTATTGAGCAATCGGGGCGGGAGAATCCAGCTTTGGAAATGCAACGTGAGACAGCAATCCAAACGCTTGTAGGGGAGCCGGTGGTGGCTTTGGGAAGAAGAGATCTCTCATAAGTCCGCCGCCTTTTACAATTATGTATATAATAAGTATTATTCCGCAGGTAATTCCCCCGATTTTCAATATGAGCCTGCTTTCTTTTGTAACCGAGACCAGATTTGCCATAGTAATTGAGTATATGGACAAATTCATTTAAAATGCAACTATGGTAAGAGTACGATTTGCACCCAGTCCAACTGGAATTCCGCACGTTGGAAATATAAGAACAGCGCTGTTTGATTATTTCATGGCAAAAGCAAATGGTGGCGTATTTATACTTAGAATCGAGGATACGGATCAAGCAAGAAAAGTTGAAGGCGCTGAGGAAGCGATCCGGCAAAGCCTTACGTGGTTGGGAGCAAATTGGGACGAGTATGTTACTCAGTCGGAACGGCTTTCCGAATACCAAAAGTACGCAGGTCAACTCGTCGAAAAAGGATTGGCACGGGAGGAAGGCGGTGCTATCCGTTTTACCGTAAGAAAAAATGGGGAAGCAATCAGCTGGACGGACTCTATAGGAGGAAAAAATGTAAGTTATGAACCCGAAAACGTAGAAGATTTTATCATTTTGAAGGCTGACGGGTATCCGACATACCATTTGGCAAATGTTATTGACGATCACTTGATGGAGATAACACATGTAATCCGTGGTGAAGACTGGATACCCTCAACACCCAAACATATATTGCTATATGAGGCTTTTGGTTGGCAGGCTCCCGCTTTTGCGCACGTTCCGAATGTTCTTGGAACGGATGGTAAAAAGCTTTCAAAAAGAAGGGGAGCAAAAAGTGTATTGGATTTTAAAGCTGATGGATATTTGGCTCAAGCTTTGCTTAATTATCTCATGCTTCTTGGATGGTCACCGAAAGATGACCGGGAAATTCTTTCGAAAGAAGATATTGAGAAAGAATTCTCATTGGAAAAAGTCAACTCTTCACCGTCAATTTTTGATGAAAGAAAACTGTTGTGGATGAATGGGGAATATATTAGAAGTATTTCCAACAGACAGCTTAAAGATGAACTATTGGATTTTGATCCCCAACTCCGGCAATACGATCAAAATTTGGTCGAACAACTCATAGAACCTGCTAAAACACGGATGAAGTTACTTTCAGAATTCAAAGTATTGATTGAGCCATTCGTACAGGGTGATCCTATTACTCCCGGCTCACCATTAAAAACAGCACTTTTCGAGAAGTTGGCAAATATAGACGCATGGGAAAACGAGAAAATTTTGGCATCGATAAAAGATTTTCTTACCGAGAATAATCTGCGTTTTCCGGATCTTTATCAACTGATAATTGGTGTAAAGCAGGGGTTACCTCTGTCGGATGTTTTTGAAATCATTGGCCGCGATAAAACCCTTTCACTCTTGAAGTAGTTTTTGCATTCCAGTATCCTTAAATATATGAAGCTTTTTGCAAATGTTTTGACGTGGATTCTTCACCCGATTGTGCTTACCGTTCCAGCAGTGTATCTGTTGACCTATTATTCGACCGGAAATACTAACACCGCTTTGTACTGGACTCTTATATCATTCCTTTTTTCGGGTATCGTCAGCGGATTTGTTCTTATAGGCGTCAAATTGAAATTTTTCAACAATATCGATGTATCAAATAGAAAGCAAAGAGTAATATTGTATCCTTTTGCGGTTGCGGTTGTACTTCTTTTTGCGATGCTTATTTATTTTCAAAATGGACCGTCAAATCTTACATTAGGTGCTATTCTTTTTGTGATCGCGTTGGTAATTCTTGATCTTATAAATAGGAGAATTAAAGCCAGTATTCACGTCGCTTCGGTTTGCGCATTTTTTACAGGGGTGATTTACTTATTTGGCGGTTATTCTTTTTTGCTATTACTTTTAATTCCTCTGGTTGCATGGGCCCGCGTCATTGAAAAAAAACATACTCCAAAGGAGACGATTGTCGGAGCAATTTGCGGGGTGGGGTTGACTGTTGCGGCTATTACTATAGTACAATTAGTACAGTGATATGAATGTTAGAAAATTTATCAAGTCATTTAGCTACGCTTTTGAAGGATTGCGTCTCGCAGTCCAAGTTGATCAAAATGTACGGTTTCATATAGCTTTTGGAATAATTATTTTGATCGCATCTTTTATTTTAAAAGTTAATAAATTTGAACTTCTTTTTATCCTTTTTTCAATCTTTTTTGTTTTGATTACGGAGATGGTAAATACCGCAATCGAGGAAATGACAAATCTTATCGTTAACGAACACAGACTAGAGGCGAAAATTGCTAAAGATGTCGCAGCGGCATCGGTACTTCTCGCCGCTATATTTGCGGTTGTAGTCGGCTTTATGATCCTTTTCCCTAAATTCCTTGCGCTGTTTTAATTAATTTTTGTCAGAGGTTTTTGAGTGGCCGTGTGTAAGAGCAAGTATTTCCGATAGTTTTTTTACAAATTTTTGAGCATGACTTCTGCTCATACCGATTCTTGATACTACTTGCACCTGGTTGGAGTTTCCTACTTTCTGACATATATCAAAGATAACTCCGTCATCATTCACATTCATAAAAATAGTATCGGTATATGCAATTTGGGTTTTTTCAGGATTGATCGTTACCTGAAATTGTTGTTCTTCGTTTTTTGCCATAATTATCTTATTGTTGATCCAGCTGGAACATCTTTGATAGGTGAAAGTAACGTAATGTCTTCAAGATTGTCGCCTGTTGCAAGTACCATTCCCTGACTTTCTTCGCCCATCATCATTCTCGGTTCCAAATTTACTATTGCAACTAATTGTTTACCGA
Organism: uncultured Gammaproteobacteria bacterium; assembly: GCA_964589835.1. Taxonomy (GTDB): domain Bacteria; phylum Patescibacteriota; class Microgenomatia; order Levybacterales; family GWA1-39-11; genus JAUSNA01. The sequence goes on along the minus strand of CAZPUU010000007.1, from coordinate 782 downwards.
TCAAATCTGTTGGCTCATAGCTTTTTCCAATTCCTGATAAAATCTGCCTCTTCTCATCCCCGATATCAACCATAAGTTTTAAAAGCTTTTCGGATCCTTCCATCCTGACCGCTTCAAGAACGGTAACAATGCGGATATCCAATTTTGCAAAATCGTCAATGGTAACCATCACAACAATACTACCGTGAGATATAAGAGCTGTCAAGGTTTTATGATATAGATATCAAAGTCCTGAACTGTCCTTAGAAAAGTATAATTATTAATAACAAAAGATTTTATCGGATGATTTTTAAGTCCCTTGTGTGCAAGAATTATTATTCTGATGTTCTTACCCACGAGGTTGCCAATAACTTCTTTGTAATATTCTTTGTTGCCTATTCCCGATCCAAGGTAGCCTCGTTTCATCGGTTCTTTTGTATTCGTTATAAAATATAGCATTGGATTAAACGAGTCGACATAAATATAGTCACCGGTACTTACATAAGCTTTTGTGATGTCTGAAAGTTGAATAAATTCATTTTTGAACTTTTCATTGAGAAAAATTTTTACTTTCTCACCGCTGTAATGCGTGTGAGTAACTAGTGGCGCATCCCAACGGTAATAACCTTTAAAAAGAGCGGTGTAAAACCCGATAAGAATAAGAAGTCCCAGTGTAAGAAAAAGAAAAACTCTAACATTTGTTGAAATATTGTAACGGAGGTATAAGCCGAGTGGAATTCCGGCAAGAGCAAGGAGTGGTACGATATGGACGTAGTCGGTTGTAGGCCGAATTCCAAATAAAT
>CAZPUU010000006.1:0-33207 GCA_964589835.1 uncultured Gammaproteobacteria bacterium | reverse complement strand
GTGAACATGTCATTAGCAATCATATTAATAGGTACAAATATTTCTTTCACCAACTCTTTTCTATATGATAAAAGTCGTCCATCCACTGAGAATACATTGTTGCCACCCCTGACAAGGCTTCTTAGCCGTGCATACACACTCACAGTGTAGTTAACGGATTCTTCAATAAAGGTGGTTGATCGACACGGAAGAGGATTCCCTCCGCACATGCCCACTTTTGGATCTTGCATCAGCGGTTGTATCATATCTCTGACAATGTATTCATGGGAAAAGATAACATCAGCATCGGTTTGGACCAGATAGTCGTCGGTTAGTCCTTCATAAATTTCATTTAAATGCGAAGATTTTCCAATTCTTTTTTTGGAGGAAATAACTTTTATACGAGGGTCACTTACCTTTAAGATTTCTTCCACTGTAGTGTCTGTTGATCCATCGTCAACAATTAATATTGAACTAATCTTAAATCCATCTTCACGCTGTCTAATCACGGATCTTAGAAAACCCTCAATATTCGCAGCCTCGTTATAGGCGCAAAGTGCGATGGTTACTGTCGCTAATTTTTTCATATAATTTCAGAAATATAATCCAACAATTGCTTCGTAACTGCTTTTGGTGTGAATTTGCTTTTGAAAAGCTTGTACCCTTCCATTGCTATTGAAGTCCGAAGCTTCGGATCTTCTTTTAATTCAACGATAGCTTTTGCCAACCCTTTTGGATCGGCCGGTTTGACCAGATACATATCGACTTTGTGTCTGAACACGCTTCTTGTGACCGGTGCATCCGCTGTCAGAACCACTCTTCCGAGCGACAATCCTTGATACACTTTATTGGGAATTATCCGGTCTACACTTGGATGCTTTTGTAAAAACCCTAAGAAAATATCAGCTGATTGCATTATCGGTAAATGTTGGCTTTCAGGAACTTCGTGATAGAACGTTATATTCGTAAGCCCCATTTTTTTAACCCTGTTGTAATTTTCCTCATAGGTATTTCCTTGTCCTATGAAAGAAAATCTGACATTTCCGTCATTTTTTAAAAGACGGGCCGCTTCTACTATGTGTTCAACACCATGAACAGGACTGTAAAGCCCGTAGTAGACTACATGAACTTTTTTGTTTTTTGTATTTTTGTAAGGAGTGTATTTATAACCTGTGTCGTCAGCGCCGATTGGTAAGACCCGCAACTTTTTAGAAGGGATATTAAAATCTTTTTGCAAGTGTTTGTATTGGAATGGTGTATCTGCAAATACGAGATCACAAAGCTTGTAGCAGAAAGACTCAAAGAATTTGATTGCTGTTCCCAGACCGGATTTCCTTTTTAGAATTCCTTGCTCGTCGGCAAAACCGTTGTATATGATAAGCAATGGGTTGAATACTAATTTCTTTCTAAAGAGTTTTGCAATTGGATATGCAAAAAAGACGTCAACATGTCCGGGATAGCCCACATACACGACATCAGTTTTTATAAATTCATTGAAGTTCTTGATAATTTCAGTAAATATTCTGTATTTTTTAGCAATACGCTTGACTATTTGCAGTAAAGACATTTCTTCTGGGGTTGTTAATTTTGTTACCTTAATATGTGCATTTATTTCAACCACATCAACTCCATTCTCCTCAAAACCCTTAAGGATCATTTTGTTGGAGGTATATGTCTTATCGTATGTACCAAAAAAACAAATTTTCATATTAATTAAAACTTTTTGAGCTTACTGCAGTGCTCCATTTTGCTTCGTTTCTGCGTTTTTTCCGTGCCCTAATTTTCATAAGAACAAGAACTCCGATATATAAAGCCATGGTAATGGGGTATCTTACGAAGTATTTCAACATTTTTTGTAGCATTGTTAATTTTGGCAAATTGCACTCATTTTTCAGAAGTGCTTGACCGAATATTTTCTCCAGCTGCTTGTAAGAATTAAAAAATCTTACGCTTTGTTTTTGGTGATCGGCCAAATTCGTTGGCAATTTATAGTAGACATTTGCATTTTTTGCGTACTTATAAATGTACCCATTTGAAACGGCAAAGAGGTATGAAAATGCATCCTCAGCTACTATATTTGGATCAAAATACATTTTTTTATACAATTTTCGTGAGAAAGCTCTCGCGCGTCCATGACAGGTAAATATATTATTTCCATTATTGATAGAGCTAAAAATCTCCTTTTTCATACGCATGCTGATCTTAAGTATTTGTTCGAATTTTGAGTGTGTCCAATATTCCTTTACTTGAGCTGAAGTCAAATCAGCACCGTTTTTTACAATAGGCCATATGAGTTTTTGTATAAACTTTTGATCTCTTATGAGAACGTCAGCGTCAATTTGCACGAAAATATCGCTTTGTGCAATTTGCATAAGCTGATTGAGAACCTGGGATTTTCCCTGTCTCCTTTTATTTTCGATGACTTTGACTAACTCATTCGTTACAGTTCTGGCCTTGAAAACTGTTTTATCACTGCTTTTGTCTGATAATACGATAATTTTTTCCAGCTTAAAGTTGTTTTGCTCCTGCTTGCAAAGCTCTTCCAGTAGCCGCACGATGTTCGCTTCTTCATTGAAGGCCGGTATTCCTATGGTGACTGTTATTTTTTTCATATTTACATGAGAATTCCTATTTTTGAGGAAAGTGTAAGCTCCCACTTGCCGTTTTTCGGTTTTGAAGCATTGTATGGGAATTTTCGTATATATATATTCATGATTACCGAACCTACTGTTAAGATCGGGTGTTTGAAAAAAAACTTAATCAGCGATTTGGCGAAAATGTTCCTAGGCATATAGTATTCTTTCATTATTTCATCGCCCATACTTTTTCTAAGACTCTTTTTATCCTCGATTGTTGATCTGACACCCAATACTCTCCAGTCATGAAAAGTGCTTACTGTTCGTGTCCAAACCTCAGCGGTTCTTGCGAAAGCGTATCCTCGTGCATTTCCTTGAATTGCCCGCGCATATAGATAATTTTGGTCTGAAATTGTCTTTTTTGGATAGGTAATTTTTCTGGCAAATGAAGTTCTTATAAGTTGTGCGCCTCCCACCAGTGAATAGATATTACGTCCGTTTTTAAGTTTCATAAAGGCGTCTTCAAAGCTTGTGTACGAAATGACACTTAACTTCCCCATGAAAGTTTTTTGGGGAACCGGTATAAAGCGGGCACCTACAACAGTTGTTGACAGTTTCACTTTTTTCAGTAATTGCTCAATTGTGTCAGGCTTCTTAAGAACAACATCGGCATCCAATGAGAGGATGAACTCTCCCCTTGCCTTTCGGTACAGAGTGTTAAGCCGTTCGGATTTTCCGGTCCTGACACCATCAGCAATAAGTTTTACTTTCTTGTGCTTTTTTGCAAAGACTTGCACAAGCTCTTCTGTCTTGTCGGTTGAGCCATCACTTATCACAAGAACTTCCCAAATAGAAAAATGTCTGCCCCTCTGCCTGTAGATAGATTCAAGAAGATGAACAATATTTCCTTCCTCGTTATATGCCGGTATTCCAATTGTTATTGATGTTTTTTTCATACTTGTATCGCCATACTAGTTTTGACTTGTCTATTGCAGTTTTTTGTATATTTCAAAAGATTCAACCATCTTTCACGTGTCTGTTCAGGAAAAGAGTTATCGATCAATCCGTGAGTCGCAGAATTTACCATAAGGCCATTAAAAATCTCATTGAAGTTTTTTCTATTTGAGAACCTATTTTGAATAGCAAGAAGAAACGGATTTTCAAAGCCGTCTATACCCCATCTATAACGCATTGTAGTGGCAAATTCGCTCAGAATTTCACCCCAAGCCATCAACTGAAAATCGATAAGAATCACTTTGTTTCCGTTAATAAGAATATTGTTGAAATGCAGATCTCGATGGATAAGTGTGAGATATGACTCTTTGTGCAACAATATAAGTGTTTTTATAAATATACCTATCCCTGAAAGAATTGTTGTTGTATGTCTTGGATTATTTTTGATTGCAAGAATTAGTAAGAAAGGAAAAAGAAAGGCGTAGTGACAAACAGTTCTTCTGGCAAACACTTTTTTCTCCTCGTTAGTCATGAACTTACCGAGTGCCTCTAAATATCTTGTTACCAAAAAATACGCTTCAATTTTTTCATGATCCGCTTTACTTGAAGCAACCTCTCCCTCCTTAAATTCTATGAATAAGTACAAACAACCCCTATACTCAATGAGGTCGTAAATTTCAGGAATTTCGACTTTTTGCAAATCCTTTGGCAAATCATTTCCGAGTCTTAAGAGTACCTTTTGCATTACGATGTAAGATCGAACTTCATTAACGAGTCCTTTGTAGGCAAAGCTGCTAGGACTTGCTTCGCACGACTTCACAAATAGCAGTTTTTCGGCTATATTTTTATAAATGCCAATATTGAATTCTCTTTTGCTTCCTGTTTTGCGTAGAGTTTTAACAAATGTGTAACCCTCTATCTTTTTGGGGTAAAGTCGTTCTCCAATGTTGCTTTTTTTTGTCAGTAGGAGGCTGGTAAGAGACATCGGGTTTTTTTTAGTTAAATATTTTCTTTCCAGTTGTAACAGTTTGATTTTATCCATATTATTTTTTTGATGAAAGCGCTACTTGCCAATGGCCATTTGAATAGGTTTCTTGAGGTAGGAATCGACCAAACCGTATAATTGCTTGCATTAATATAGCGAGTGCAGTTTTGACAGGACTTTTTAAAAAGCTTTTTACTAACACCTTATTTTTTAATGCTTTTGGTGTCTTGTAATAATTTCTTGCCGATTTCCCAAAGTGTTCTATAACAAGCCTTTTCGAGAATATCAACCTGCTGTGTTGGATCAGAAAATCAGAAAAATTGGAAACAGTTCTATAATATACGATCGCATCTTCGGCAAACCGGAATTTGAATTTATTTTTGTGCGCAGTAATGTATGTATAGTCATCGTCAGGAATAATCGCATTTGGCAGTCGGACGCACTTTGCCAATTCCCGGCTTAGTGCAGTTACACATCCTAAATTGTTGTGAATCGTATCTCCATTGTTAATCTTGACTCTTATCTCATTCCACATCGAAAGCCATGTACATATGATTGACTCGAAATAGTTACGCGGCTGCATAGGGATGGCATATCCGCCAACCAAGCCTACGTTTTTGTCGTTAAATTTTTCGACTAGTTTTGCTATTACGTGATTATCTGAAAGCACAACATCAGCATCAAAAATCACGATAATATCACTTGTATTGAGTTCATAGATTTGATTGAGTCTTCCGGCCTTGCCGACCCGCTGCCCGTCGTCAATAATTCTCACAATAGAATGCTTTGCAGCAAATTTGGTCACGAGTTTTTTTGTCTTGGTATTGCAGCCGTCAAGAGCAACAAAGATTGTTTTTAGCACATAATTCGAGGTATTCTGGGTTACGAGACTATTGAGCAAAGGAATAATTGTGGTTTCCTCATTATGCGTTGATATTCCTACGGTGACTGTTTTTATTTTGTTTTTCATAAGAATGATTTAGTCGAATGTGCTATATCCCATGTTTTTGTCTTTACTTTCTCGGTTGAAATATGATCAAAGATTTGTATAACTTTCATGGCAAGATAAGCCATGGGGTTTTTGAAGAGTTGTAGGAACATTGCTTGAACTTTGAGACTCATGGGTACAAAATATGCATCTTCAAGCTCTTTTTGATCGATATAATTTCCAAGCATGATCCGGTCGTATCTAAATCTCTTGCATTGCTTTATTTGATCTGTAAAGGTTTTTGGCGATCTGAAGTAAACTTTTGCCGTACTTTCGAAATAGAACCCATAGCCTAGTCTTTTGCACAAAAAGTACGAATACCTGTCATCCGGTACGTCCAAGGGAAGTGAATATTGTATCAAAAAGCTTTTAGCGTAAGCGAGTATAGGACCGCGAACCGAATAGATATTTTGCCCTTTTCTGATTGCATTTTTTATAAAGTTCAGCGACTCAACAAAATTATTGCTTGCCTCCTCAAAAATAGTTTTTGCAGCAAGCGGCTGCGCATTTCCTGCAATAAGCCCGGGGTTTTCAACTTTCTTGAAAGCCTTTGCCATGCTATCTATTACATATTCTCCTTCCAAAACAATGTCCGAATCCAACGTGACTAGAATGTCGGTTGTTACTTTCCTAAAGATCTCATTTAGCCTTGCATTTTTCCCTTTTCTTGTCGATCCGACAACAACTTTAATTCTTTTATCAACGACGCTTTTTGCTTCGCTCACCGTTTTGTCGTCACTTCCGTCCGAAAAGACAATGACTGATTCAATTCTTCGTACCCCTGTCGTTTTTTGCTTTATGATGGCCATGAGGAGACGTGCAAGATTGACTTGCTCGTTATAAGCAGGGATACCAATAGTTATTGTGTTGTATTTAGTCTTCATATTTTTTAAAATTTCTTAATTTTTGCACCGGTGTTACAAAAGCGTACGGTAAAGGCCCGAATATATCGGTCTTTTCCATCACAAATCTGGGGAGTGCAAATCTGCTTGTCCCTTTTGCGACCGGTGAGGGATACGTAGAAAATCCTGCATCATAACCATTTCTCTTAACAAGAGCCGCAATATTTGCGTCAACTACTCCCTTTGGATAAGCAAAGTACTTCACCTTAACTCCATACATTTTTTCCAATTTATATTTTGAATCACGTATTTCCTGCTCAAGACTCTCTGTTGCAAGTGCGGAAAAATCAGCATGTGTTTCGCCATGGCTACCAAGAGTCCAACCATTGGCGAGCAATTTTTTTATCTCAGACTCTTTTAGGAAATTTGAATTTGCGTCCAGTTCTTTTCTATCTATTCTTTCTGAGTTCGTTAAGACAAAAATAGTCGCCGGAATTTTATGAGCGTTTAAAAAAGGGACGATTTTAAGTACACTTTCGTATCCGTCATCAAAGGTAATCGTTGCCAAGTTTTTCTTTGTTTGGGAAGAAAGTAGTGTTTCAAGTGAGACAAAAACGTACTCTTTCATCAATTTTTTGATAATAGACTCGAACCGTTTTTGACTTACGGCATATTTGTTACCATTGGAATCTATTTCGTGAAAAGCAAGAATAAGCCTGGTCTTTTTTTGCATGGAAAGTGAATGCCACAAGTGCCCGATAGTTTTTATAAATATTTTTTTCACAAAGTCACTCATAGTTAGCTTCTATTGAATAGTGGTAGAGAAATATTTGGCAACCATTTTCTGGTTGTTTTCTTCTCAAGGGTAAGAGCAATAATTTCGTAAAAGGATTCTGCATTTTTTTCCCAACTAAAGTTTTTTGCCCACAAATAAGCATTTTCAGAGAAACTCTTTCTAAGCCTTGGTTTTTTCAAGAGCGTTAGCATTGCCTGCTCAAGTGCTTTTATATTTCTTACCTCAACCAAGAATCCTGTTTTGTTATCAATAATTGAATCCTTCAGTCCGTTTACTCTTGAGGCAATCACAGGAGTCTTATGTGAATTTGCTTCAAGCACCGTGATCCCCCACCCTTCAATCTGTGAGGGCTGTATTGCTACCCAGCTTTGGGATAATAGGCTCGCTTTCAACTGCTCACTAACTTTACCCAGGAAGCTAACTTTTTTGTAAATTCCGAGCTTTCCAGTCAGTTCTATGAGTTGATCCTTACTCTCTCCCTCTCCGGCAACAAGAAGCTTTGCATTTGGGAATTTCGATAGGACTTTGCCGAATGCCTTTATGGCAATATCAATATTTTTATATGGCTTAAGTCTTCCTAAGTACAAAAAGGTAGGTTCTGGCGACTTTTTGCTTCTACTTTCGACGAGCTTTATGCCCGGGTTTACAATCCGTATGAGACTTTCAGGAGCAAGTCCGGTGCGAACAATTTCTTCTTTTGATGAATTTGAAACAGTAACAACGGTGCGGTTTTTATAAACTAATGGCATTAATCTGCCCTCCATGAATTTAGCAAGGTAAGAGAAAGGAAATTTTAAATGTTGCATGAATATCTCCTGATGAACGTGATGAATAAGCAGAATTACCGGTTTTCTGCTGAATAACGGGCTGAAAAATGGAATACCATTCTCTGAGTCGATGATAATGTCATAATTACTGCGGAATTGGAATAGGTAGTAAAGTGCTGCCCAGAGGTAAACGGTGTAAAAACCACCCCGTCTTATGACTCTTATTCCGCCAACTGTTTCATTCCTTTTGCTCTTACCGTCATTCCCGCAGAAAATTGCAACGTGATGACCCGCTTTTATCCATTCGGAAGCCAGAGCCTGAATGTATGCTTCTGCTCCTCCTGCCCAAAGATGCTTAGTATCGCGCCAGTTGAAAATAAGTATCCGTGTTCCTTTACTAGTTACTTGTACTTTTTTGAACAGATCAAAGAAATCCAGGATGTTACTCCAGACAATAACAAACCTGCCATGCATAACATGGAAGAACAAACTAACCAGGAGACTTACAAATCCAAGGATTGAGACAGAGAGTGCTATCTCCCCAACATTCTCATGAAAAAGGGAAAGAGCTAAAAGCTCAAGGACTGCAAGAACAAACCCTACGACCGGTAGAAGATGAAATTTTTTGATCTGGTGGTAGGCAATGATATTGGTCGCTATCGTGAATGCAACCATTCCTCCGGAATAAATTCCAACATACGGTAGTATTGCCATAACTCTTTCTCCGAAAAGTAATGGCATAGTAATGCCGCCAAAAAGTCCAATGACAACAAAAGCTGCAAAACTGGACAAAAAAGTCCCGGCAAGTAATTTCATGAAAATTCTGTGAGAACTTCTTCCCATGCCCTCCCCGTGACTGACCATGGGTAGAATAAACTGTGAAAAAAGTGAACCGGCAAAGTACACAATCTTGCCGGTAAGTGACAAAAGAGCATACTGTCCAGCCTGTTCAGCGGGTAGAAAATGTTTTGCTAAAATTATATCGGCTGTCAGATAAATCGTTGCAGAGGCCTTTGTAACGGCACTTGCTGCAAAAAACTTGAACGGAAAGCCGTAGGTTTCCTTTTTCTTATTTACTTTCTCAGAAATTTTTAGATGGGTTGCAAGAAAGGCGACCATAGCAAAAGTGACAAATGCAGATATAGGCAGTCCCAGATACACGTATTTTCCGAATCCACTCTCGGTTAGAAAAATTACCGTGGACAATTTGATAAAAGAGTCTGCTATCCCAACAAGGGCAAGTCTGCCGAAATTCAAGTTCCCTTTTATAAAACCCCCATCGACAGAACTCAGAACTCCAAAAAACCAAATAGGTGAGATTGCCAAAAGTGGAAGCATGCTGTCCAGCTGAAAAAATTTGTATAGTACCGGAAGCAAAGCAAGCCAAAGAAAGGTCACAACAAGCGCACTAAGGGCTCCCTTTCTTCTCATGTAGAGCCAAAAGCCCTTTGCAGGAACTTTATTCAGTCCCAAGAAATATGCACTTTTGTAAGTTACACTCCGCCCTAATGCGTTTATCGGTAAATCTGCAAGCCCGAAAATGCTTCCTAAAAGACTTATTGTTGCAAAGTCCTCGATGTTAATTGACCTTCCGAGGTATGCGTTGTATACAAAGTTAAAGAAGTTGGCAATTATGGTTGCGCCGACCAACAGTGCTCCCCGAGTTTTGATTGAATTTTTATTAAAAAGGTTTTTTAACAATTTCATATTAGAAAATGAGTGAAATGGCATATCGCACAGGCTTCAATATAATTTTTGGAATATCAAATTCTTTATTTGCTTTTTTCGGTTTCCTGAGCAAATGGAGACCATGAACTGTTTTTTCCCAATAATGGGGTTTGAATATAAGCTGGTAAAGCGCCATAAAGCCGGCAATGCTTATCGCAATCCAATAGATCGGAATGAGAAAAGTGTATTTTATAATCCCGTATTCCTGTCTTTTCATCGCCCCGATCATGTAGTAGTACATAAATAAGAAGTTTCCAAAGACAAGAGATGTTACTGCCATATAGAAAACGATCGAGGGATAAAGCCTTTCTATCGAGGGTCCGACAAATGAGTACAGGGTAAAGTAAGATATTGTTGCAACCCACAAGAATGGATTAATAAGAATAAAAGCAATTTTGCCACCAATTATTAGATGGAAAATGGGAAAATGTCTGCCGTGTTCCTTCGCAAATTTAAAGGACTCTCTCGTATGAACAAGGTATGTTTGCATGTATCCCTTGATCCACCGTGATCTTTGTCTGATCCAATTTCCCCACTTGGAGTTTGCCTCCTCCAGTGTGGTAGACTCAATAATTGCTGTTTTGTACCCGAGCTTAAATAGTCTCATACCAAGATCGGCATCTTCAGTTACATTGAATGGATCCCACCCTTCAAGCCTGTGAAGGTCGATTGTTCTGAAATGATTCGAAGTTCCACCAAGAGGAATACTGGTGTTGATAGATTGTAGACCAGTAAGACTTACGCCAAACCATAAAGAGTACTCGGCGGTAAAAAAGCGCGTCAGGAGGTTCTGATAAGGATTGTAATAGTTCAATTTTGCTTGAAGACAGATAACGTTTCTCGGTACCTTTTGAAAGGCAAGATAGGCTTTTTTTAGTTGTTGCGGTTCCGGTTTATCCTCAGCATCAAAAATAACGAGATACTCGCCTTTTGCATACGACAAGCCGTAATTGCACGCTTTCGGCTTGGTTTTTGGCTGGGAATCGGGTACAACTATTGCTCTAACGTGAGACGGCAAATTCATTTTCTTTACTTTGGCAATGGATTCTTTGTCGTCTTCCTCAAGAAGCAACATAACATCGAGTTTTTCCTTTGGCCAATCCAGTTGTTCGATAGCCCGCAAGAATTGAGGAATAACATGAGCCTCTCGGTATAAAGGACAGAGTATGGTGTAGGTCGGGAGTGTATCCTCGTCAAGAGCATTGAGTGCCGTTGGGTGAATGTCAATTTCTTGCGCATTCTTAAGGCTTTTTAAAACAAGATACAAATTAAACATAGTGTCTGAGAAGTAAATAAAACTTAAAGTCGCTATAAAAATTGAAAGGGTCAGCATCGGATTTGCAATAATTCCACCTAAGAAAATCGCAAACAGAGTGCGGATAAGAAATTTCTGTTTTGTAGTAAATGTAGTGATTGAACTCGCTTTGTGTGACAACGTTGTATGGGTTACATAACGTCTTTTCTTGTGCCTTACCCCGGCTCCTCTCATGGAAACCCCATTTTTGGAACCGAAGGCCTGTGGCTCGACCTTTTTCAGTTTCAGACGCAAGGCATTTCCCCCGATTTCGACTACGGTTTTGATTGCACCTACGTTTGATGAACCGGAACTTCTTTTTTCAAAACTTATTTCGTGGTTTTTGATAACGTATCCGGCTTCACTCGCTTTATAAAGAAATTCCAAGTCAAAGGTCCATGCAGAGCTGGGATACACATGCACAACACTAAGCACTTCTTTCCGAAATAGTTTTAGTCCGGACTGGATGTCATGATCAAGACCAAAGAGACCTTTGCCAAATCCAAATCTAAATCCTCGGCTTAACACCTTTCTAAAGAGACTGTCTTTGTACTTTTTTCTACTAGCAACAACTATGTCACAAATTTTTAGTTTCTCCGCCATATCGAATAAGGCTTCCGGAGGGTACTGTAAGTCAGCGTCGATAAATGCAATATTCTCGTATTTGGCATATGAAAAACCTTCCAGTAGGGAATATGCTTTCCCTCTCTTTCCCTTTTTAAGATGAAAAGCTACCGGATAGATTGTTGACAACGTAGAGACAATTTGTCTGGTTTTATCGGTTGAGTGATCGTCGACAACAATTATTTCAAAGTCATAACCACCGTTAAGAAGAGTAATATTTATCCGCTCAATAAGCGTGGTAATATTTTCCTCCTCGTTACGGGTGGGCACAATAATTGACAACTCTTTTTTAAATAATTTGTTCATACTAATGCGTTACTCTGTGATTTTTGACAAAGCCTTGCAGGGCATTTTTTTCAACCCTGTAGTGACCACCAAATTCCACAGCGGGAAGATCTCCCTCTTTGATATATTTGTAGATTGTGAGCACGGAAAGCTTAAGGCGTGCTGCCACTTCTTGCACGGTGAGTAGGTCGTCGACTTCGCTATATCCCATATTATATTGTTATAAGACGTGAATTATAGCGAGATCAGCCTACATTGTCAACTATAGGGTACTAAATGAATAAAAATTGTGAGGTTGAGTGCTGTCAGGTATGGTTGAGTTCTCTACACGCTGAAGAAGTTTTGCTTAGTTTTTAACCAGAAGTTTTCCTGTCTGGTTAAATATTTGACGTCCGCAGAGTTGTCGAGCAAAAATTTTATCGCCTCTTCGAGATATAGGGTGTTTTGGGAACCCTTTACTAAAATAATTGCATTTTGAGGTAGCTCTTCTTTCAGGTGCAGACCGGCTTGAATCGCATTTTTGTACCACACAACGTTTTTTGTCCGGTTCTTGCGGCCTGAGTACGATCTGACGACAGGAACTACGTATTCTTGGGTCAAGGGACCTACACAATACAATTGGTCAACAGACTTGGCAATTGCATGTGCTACTTCCTCGTGCTCGCCCTGTGCTTCATTTCCAAGCTCGCGCATATCTCCCATCAAAAAAACGGTTGGTCTTTTTGTTTTGTCTTTCAATATTTTCAAGAGTGACAAAAAAGAGAGAACGGTGGATTTTGATGAATTGTATGAAGAGTCGATGATTATGGAGTCCTTAATCCCCCTGAGAAGGGTCGATCTTCCCTTTGGAAGTGTGAAATTCTTCTCCAACGACTCTTTAATCTGATTGTAGGAAAGACCAAGTGCATGGCTCGCGAGAATTACTGCGCCAAACCCCTCCTGTGAAGCCGGGGGAAGCAACATGTCTGAGAATGAAAGCTCGAGTACTTTTTTTCCCTGTTTGGAATTTACTAAATAAGTAAATTTTGTTCTCTTTGTTGAGATATCGTACCCGCCGAAAGATATTGTGTTGTGAGCCCCCTTCCCGAATGTAAGCAGAGTTACCGTTGCCCGGTCAGCATTTTTTTCGATGGTTTTTGAGAGTAACTCGTCATCGCTATTGTAGATACCTATCTTTGTATACCCGTTAGTGATAATTTTACTGTCCTCTTGGGCAATTTTCCCGACAAGAATTTCAAGAGAGTTTTTGTATTTTTTCTTCAAGAGTTTTTCAAATTGTAATGTATGAGTTGCGGTGGCATTTAGATCTATTGCCATATCCGGCTTGATAATTGTCAGTAGATAAGACATGTTCTTTGGAGGTTCGGGATCGTCTATCCCCATTTCAACTATTAAATACTGCACACTCTTTAAATTCGTTACTCCAAAGGGTGCTTTGAGAAGCGATTGTAGCCAATTTTTTTTATCAAATCCCTCAATAGGAAGACCGAGAATACCAAATGGCACACCGGTTTCCGAATTTCCACTCACGACTTTTGTTGTAAAATGATCTTTCAAAACAGCATGCAACGCATTTCTCGTAGAAGATTTACCAACCGATCCCGCTACTCCTATTACATACGGCCGATGAATTTTTAGTGCAATTTTTGCCCAAAATCTCAGGTAGTAAAGTACCACCCATACCAATAAATTCCGCATAGTATCATATTATACACCTCGGATTTTTTATCGAGTAATTAATACTTGACTATTGTTCGCACTCTTTTATATAGTATGTATCTATGGACGACCAGTTGACAAAGGATGAAGCATTGATCGACGGCGAAGTTGGTGAAGAGGTATCTGTTGCTACTGCTCCTACTCCACAATCGGATGCAGAATTGGTAGTGAGCCTTACAAATCTTATCAATGCAAATCTTTCCGAAATTACTAATTTGGAAAAGGAAATGAGCAGACACAAAGAAATGGTAGACAGCGTTCTAGATAACGATTCAACCTACAAGGATCACGCAGAGAAAGCAAAGGAGGCAGCAAGGATAAAGTCCAATACAAAGAAAGAGATATTTAAAAGGCCGGATGTAAAACACGTTGTAGAGAAATTGGGTGAGTTAAAAGAAAATCTGGCGGATACCAGGGAAGAGCTTTCAAATTACATACAGGAGTACGCGCAAGTGTCCGGTCAAAATTACTTTGAAGCTGAAGATGGCACAATCCAGGAGATTGTATACGTTGCAAGACTTCGAAAGAAATCTGTATAACTTCATTTTTTGTCACAAAAAATACCGCTTCATTTGCTGAATGCTATTCTGAAACCTTTCAGAAGCAAATCCTGAATTCCTTCAGGACAACACCCAACTTACTCTGCGGCATTTTTGTGAAATGGGTTAGTTTCTATTCCAACCACCTCCGTGTCCTCCTCCGCCTCGTCTGTCGTCACGTCCTCCTCCGCCTCCGCGTCGGTCAAATCCTCCTCTTCCTCCTCCGCCTCCGAATCCACCACCGCCTTGAGGTCTTTCCTCACGTGGTCGTGCTACGGAAACGAATATGGTTCGATCTCCCATTGCAGACTTGTCGAGCGCAGTGATAGCTTCTAGAGCTTTCGCATCGTCTTCAAGTTCTACAAATCCGAATCCCTTACTTCTTCCGCTATCGCGGTCGGTAATAAGAGTCGCTGAAAGAACTGCTCCGTATTCACCAAATAAATTTCTGAGGTCATCCTCAGTTGTTGAGTACGGCAAGTTTCCTATGTAAAGTTTTGTCATGTAATTTCACCCCCTTTCGCATGAAGATTAATATAGATGTGTTTCAATAATTTTATCGAGGCTAAATGCGGAGTCATTCCTATCTAAGCCTTTTTGATTATATCACATTTGCAAAAAAGTTACCGATAATAATTTTGCTATATATTTTGTACTCGTTTTTTAGCTTCAAAAATTGGCGTGAAGCGCACTACTTTTCATAAAATCTAAAACAAGCATGTCTATAGTTTTCTTTTAGTTGACAGGGTTAAAAGATACTACTATCATGAAATTAGTTTTGGGCTACCTTAATTAACAACCTCGCTTTGCGGGGTTGTTTTTTTAGACTTTCTTAGCCAAAATGAGGGTCCATGCGAAGGGATGCTTGGCTTTGACTACTTCATAACCGCATTTATTTAAGAATTTTTTAAAGCCCCACGCTGTCCAGTGATTGATGTGCTCAGGATGATTTCCAAAACTTTTCAAGTATTTACCTCTCAGGAAATTTGCCATAATAAAAAAGGGCTCGTTAGGAACTGAAAAAACGACGTATTTACTGCTAACCCTCCTGATCTCACCAGCTGCTTTTTCGGGGTCTTTTAGATGCTCAAGTACTTCCGTACACAAAGCCAGATCAAACAGATTATCCTTGTATTTAAGATCGTATACATTGCCGATCGATAAATTGAGTTCGGGATACATTTGCTTTCCAAGTCTAATTGCCTCATCCGAGTAATCTATTCCCTCAGTTTTCTTACCAATTTTCCGTTCTTCAAGCTTTTTCAGCGTAAATCCTTCACCACAGCCAACATCAAGAACTGACTCGGGCTTCAAAGGCTTGATTAGTTTGAAAAGTTCTTTGTAAAAATTGTTGATAAGAGCTTTCTGAATCGGGTTGGAATTGGCGTGTTTTATGTAATTTGTCGTTTCCGGCATTCTATTATTATACGGGCAGCAAGCTCTTGGCACAATAAAACAATTTTACTTACTCTTGTGATTTTGTATACTGAGAAGACATGAGAATTCTGAGAAACTTTTTCGTGTGGTTCTTTTTATTCCTCGTGATTGTTAACGGAGGGCTTTTTTTCTCTACCTACACCAACCTTTATGGATCGGGCAAATCCGACGTTGATTCCCCTCTTCCTGATATTTTTGGCTCGGTCTTAGGAAAGCAAGCCTCGGCATCGGAATTCTGGCAGCCTCAGATACCGAAAAACATCGTCACGTCCAAGCTTGAACTTACTGCAAAGAGTGCTATCTCTTATGAGTTAACAACAAACTCTTTGCTTTATGCCAAAGATGTCGACCAGAGGCGTCCAATGGCATCGCTCACAAAAATCATGACTGCAATTGTGGCCCTTGAGCGAATGGATATCGAGCAAAAACTAACGGTTACAAAAACTGCAGCTGCGATCGGTGAAAGCAGCATGGGCCTTTCCGAAGGTGAGCAACTGAGTTTAAGAGAGTTATTATATGGTCTTGTCCTTCATTCCGGAAACGATGCCGCTGAAACGATCTCACAGCAAAGTCCGTATGGCAAAGAGGGTTATGTATATCTCATGAACAAAAAAGCTGAGGATTTGGGACTCACCGATACCAGATTTACCAATCCGTCAGGTCTTCAGGGAGACGGAGATCAGTACAGTACGGTTAAAGATCTTTTGGTAATTACAAAATATGCCCTTCAAAACGAAGAGTTTGCAAAAATTGCGCGCACTTACCAGCACACAATCCCGGCCTCACCTACAAATAAAGAATTCTCCCTATTTAATGAGACGAATCTTCTTACTACTTACACCGGCGTTCGGGGAGTAAAAACGGGTTATACCGATGAGGCGGGAATGTGTCTCGTAACGTATCTTGAGTATCAAGGAAAAAAAATAATTGCAGTAATTCTTAACAGCGAGAACAGAAGGCAGGAAATGAAAGATCTACTGGATTACAGTCTTTTGCAGATGGGAATAACTCCCCCTTCTCATAATTAGGAAATATTGTATTTGCTGCTTTATACTTTATACTAAATACTTGATATCTGCCTGGGTGGTGGAATGGTATACACGCACGCCTTAAGAGCGTGTCGGTTCGCCGATAAGGGTTCGAGTCCCTTCCCAGGCACAAAATTCTCTAGAGAACACTACTTAATCGAATTCCTCAAAAAGTATATAAATTGTTCATGATAGTTATAAAAAATCCACATATTGGCTAAAATTAACCCCGGAAATATGATTGCTTTTTCGATGAAGCTTCCCGTATGGAATCTCAACGCTTTTACGGGAGGTATTCCGATATTTACAGGAATGGGGAACAACCATGGCACTCCGCTATGGGTGAAAGAGTCGGAAATAAGGTGAGAGAGAACCCCGATCATAAAAGCCCACCATACAACATCCATATCAACTATCAGTACACTTGAGATCAAAAGTAAAATAAGTTTTGAAATTACACCAAAAAATACAATACCTAGAATAGAGTGAGAAATATGCCTGTGCCCCCCAAATACCGGAGAAAGTAACTTACCCAAGAAACTCCCAAGCCGTATTCTCTTCCATAAAGCTCCGGTGGACTGATCAATATCAGGCGCAAGTCCTCCAACCATGTTGGCAGAGAACGCAACAAATGCAGTTGCAAGCGTCATCTTCTCAATAGGCTGTGTTGCTACTATGAGTCCCAGTGCGGTAAAAGCAACAAGGTCGTGGGTTCTTCCAGTCATGAAATTAGTATTAAGTATTTGAAAAAAAGTATCAAGTAGTGATACCTGTCTGGTTATTTTTTCAGATTTGCATCGAGGAATTTCGTTACTTCCAAAAGGTATTGCTCGGGATGCTTGGTGTACGTTTCTACGTGCCCGGAATCCGGAAAAAGAATCCGTGTTCCCTTATCAACATGCTCCATCAGCAGCTCCGAGTTGCTTGGTGGAATCAATGTATCGTTTTCGCCGTGTAAAAATAACAGCGGTGTTGATTTTAATTCCGAAATTTTATCGATCGGTCTGACTTCGTCAATATCAATTTTATAAAGGAATTTGGCCATAAAGAAAGCGCCCGGATGAAGAATTCGAGGGACATTATTTTCATTTGTCATAATGTTTGAGACAATCGGCTTAACTTCAGTTGCGGGACTGTCAAGCACTATTCCGCCTGCACCTTTCACTACGCCTGAAGCCATTATGGTCGAAATTGCGCCCAATGAGTCACTTATGATACCAATACTTTCCGGTTTGAAATCTTGTGTTTTTAGGTATTCAAAAGCACCTTCAACGTCATTTTTTTCGTATTGCCCAAAGCTTATGCGGGTTTTTGCCGATTCCCCTGTGCCTCTCAGGTCAAACATAAGTACGGTATATCCAAGTCCGACAAAGTGTTTCGCTATCTCCGGTGCTCCATATACTTCATTAGCTCTATTTTGATTTCCCGCTCCGTGCACGAAAAGAATCGCCTTGTCATTTGTTCCCGGGAAATACCAACCTGCAAGCGGTAGTCCGTCAGATGCTTTAAAAGCAATGTCTGTGACTCTTTCTCCTATTTTTGTTTCATCATACACAAGTGGGCTTTTGCCAGGCACGGTGAGAACTGTTGCAATATATGCACTTACTCCAAAATAGATAACGCTCACAATAAAAATCGCCGCAACCAGAAAAATGAAAACCTTCATACGTAGAGTTTAGCAGGAGTATGATCCTCTCACCAGTCCTTTTTGTAGTATTTTTTGCCCTTCAATTCCTTCGGCAGGTATTCTTGAGCTACCTGCTTTCCTTCTTTTTCTTCTTTCCAAGCATAACGGACATGACCTTTTCCGTATTCAAGCTCTTTCATGACTTGATTTGAGGCATTTCGAAGATGAAGTGGTATTGCCGGAAGATTTTCTAACTCAACGTCGGAAAGCGCTGCAAAAATTCCTTCTGTTGATGCAATCGATTTTTTTGCGGTTGCAAGAAAAGTAGCACATTGGCTTAAAATTAACTGAGCCTCGGGCATACCGATCATAGTGACCGCTTGCATTGCAGAAGTTGCTACGACAAGCGCTGTGGGCTGTGCATTTCCAATATCCTCAGCTGCGAAAATTACCATTCTGCGTGAAATAAATAAAGGGTCTTCCCCTGCCTTTATCATACGTGCCAGATAGTGAAGGGTTGCGTCAGGATCTCCACCACGCATTGATTTGATAAAAGCCGAAATAGTATCGTAATGATAATCTCCCTTCTTATCATAGTAGACGGCACGTCTTTGCATAGCGTCTTCCGCTACCTGTAATGTCACTTTTTTTGACAAAGAGCAAGCAACTTCTACAGCATTGATAGCAAACCGCGCGTCGCCATTTGAGTATTTCACAATATGCTCAATAGCATTTTTTTCAACTTTTACTTTCGGAAACGTCGCAAAGGCCTTATTTACTACCTTTTCAATATCGGCGTCTTCCAACGCCTTTAGCACAAAAAGTTGCGACCGGGAAAGCAGCGGAGCATTGACCCGAAATCCGGGATTCTCAGTTGTTGCTCCGATAAGAATTATTGTTCCGTCTTCAACATGTGGTAAAAAAGCATCTTGTTGACCTTTATTGAACCGGTGAATTTCATCGACGAAAAGTACTGTTTTTCTCTTATTTTTCTCTCTATCTTCTTTTGCTTTTTTTATAACCAGCCGTACATCGGCAACACCACTGGTAACAGCTGAAAAAAAGACGAATTCTGCGTCAATCGAATTTGCGATGACTGTTGCAAGGGTTGTCTTACCGCAACCCGGTGGGCCCCAAAATATCATGGAGTAAGCATTACCTGACTCGACCATGCGTCTTAGTGGCTTGTCTTTTCCTACCAGGTGCTCTTGCCCTACGATGTCATCTATCACTTTAGGCCGAAGAGTTTCGGCGAGGGGAGTATACATGGGTCAATTGTACCACTGAATAAAAAAATTGATGTATTAGGCAACTGCCATACATTACAACAATCCTCTAGTTACGCGATATTCACAATCTTGAGCTAGTAAAAGTTGTATTTTGCCTCCATAGTAAGATTCAATATTCCTTCCATTGGTCCGTTCACTCATATATGTAAAAACATCTCTATCTCCCCCTACAACTATACCGCCATTTATAGTAAACTCCTGACTTAATGAGCTGGGAGAAGACAGCTCTAAAAAATGCTCAACACCGTCTCTTAAAAGATTGATTCCATAGACAAATAAATATGTTGGGACCACTCTTTCAAGCGCCACCGATGACCCCGTCCTCACTCCTCCAACTCTTTCGCTGTAATGTGTAACGAGAGATCCACCCGTAGTCTTATGATACGACTCTCCACCTTTCCATACATCTCTTTTTACTTCTCCCAAGTGTTTAATGGGAATCGAAAAAGTGTGCAAAAACTCACCATACTTTAACTCAGCCTCAATCTGTGCATCCTGAGCTACTTTTTTTAACCACTCTTCTCTAGTAGTCTCTACTCTACCCTGTTTTAGCATATCCTCCCAATCCTTCATATTTATCCAAAATGAAATATTATGAAATTTCTCAATTGGTTTGACAAGGTGGTGTTTATTTTCGAAGTCTCCAACCATCCCATTCTTTGTTTTTGTCTTTCCTCCTCATTATCGAAATATGGAAATTGAGAAGGAACATCTGCTCTATTTAAACTCACTGAAACCTTATTAACTGCTTTTCTAAAATTCTTTTCATCAAGTAGACACTCATCCATAGGCAGAACGGGAACAAGAAGTTCCGAAACGTGTCCGTAAAAAGAAATAGAAAAAGTTGCTGTTCTTTTTCCCTCCATTTCCACAACAGGTGCAATATATATGCTTCGATTTTTATTAATCTTGTTTTTTGGAGCTAGCCCTACCTCGTGAATATATTCATTTAATTGCGGATAAGAAACTCCTGGCTCAGTTGTAAAATCACCTCTTCTTACTTTTAAAAGAGTGCCTATCTCTTTAGATACTTGTTGACTCATTGATCCAACAAAATCCTCGTCAACTTCGCTGTCTGTAACTCCAAGTGCTACAAAGCGGCCAAGAAAATCTTCCGGCAAGTCATTCAATGTCATTTGCAGAAAACCTGGCATGAAATCGAGGTCTACTCTGTATCCTAAAGTGTTTGTCCAATCAATCTGT
Source organism: uncultured Gammaproteobacteria bacterium (assembly GCA_964589835.1). Taxonomy (GTDB): domain Bacteria; phylum Patescibacteriota; class Microgenomatia; order Levybacterales; family GWA1-39-11; genus JAUSNA01. The sequence continues at coordinate 12,547 of CAZPUU010000006.1, read as the reverse complement.
GTAGTTGTGCGCTCTGCACATTCTTGCATATATGCTGCAGGTACCAAACCTTCTGAAGCTGCAACTACAAATCCCTTCTGTTGTAAAAACATAAACAAATCTTTCTTTTTTTCAAACTCTGGTATAACTGGGCTTGTTTTTTCCATAATAGAAACATCCCCGACATTATAGGTTTATTATTAGCTTAATTCAAGCTTTTTTTGGTATAATTTCTCTCAAGTACAAAAGGGCCGGTGGCTCAATGGTAGAGTACCTCCATGGCATGGAGGGGGTTGAGAGTTCGAATCTCTTCCGGTCCACAAATTGCTCCCGTTCATAACTTCGTTGTGAGCACCTCTGCCCCAAGGGCACTAGCTATTCTATAGCGGTGCATACATGGAGGGGGTTGAGAGTTCGAATCTCTTCCGGTCCACAGTAACCTTATGGTAACCTATTGACATGTAGGGGCACGCGTGGCATAGTATGAGCATGGAAAATGAGCAATCAACCTCAGAGAAAAAAAGCAATACTACCCCGATAGCAATCACAATAGCTGTTGTTGCTATTATTCTGGTCGCCGCTGTGGGATACATGATGACACAAAACTCGGATAAGGCTAAGGAAGAAGCTCTCGAGCAGCAAACAAACACTCAGGAATCAACCGCAGCACAACCCACAGCACCCCAAGCGCCCATAGCCTCGTATAAAGATGGTAGCTATAACGCAGAGGGAATGTACACATCCCCCGGCGGTGCAGAGTCGATAGATGTATCTATTACACTAAAGGACGGAGTTGTAACCGATGCAACTGTTGTCTCTAACGCGACTCGTCCAATGTCAAAGCAGATGCAGGGGTCATTTATCGGAGGTTTCAAAGAACAGGTTATCGGAAAGAATATTGATGAGATCAATATAACTAAAGTTTCTGCATCGTCACTCACTCCGAAAGGATTTAAAGATGCGCTTGAGAAGATAAAAGCTGAAGCAAAAGCGTAGGGTTGATGACAACATTCTCCTTTCCGGCCATCGGAACAAGTTGGCAAATAGATATTTATTCTCCTATTTCGAGCAAAAAATTATCCGATTTGAAGGACAGAGTTTTTGCCCGGATTGAGGAGTTTGACCAAACCTATTCGCGTTTCAAAAAAAATTCCTGGGTAATTGAGGCATCTAAAAAACTACACGTACCCCAGGCTGTTCCGGATGACTTTCCTCCACTTTTTTCCTTGTACAAAAGCTTGTATCAAGCCTCCCAAGGACTATGCACCCCACTTATTGGCAAATTGCTCGAACAGGCGGGATATGATAGCGCTTATTCCTTAAATGAAACGGCTCTTACTCATCCTCCGACATTGGAAGGTGCAATTCAACTTAAGGGTGGCAAAATCATCTTCAAAGAGCCTGTTGTTCTTGATTTTGGCGCTGCCGGAAAAGGATATTTGGTCGATATTGTAGAAAAGCTGCTAACCGAAAGCGGAATTGCTGGCTTCTGCATCGATGCTAGCGGAGATATTTTTCACAAAGATTTGGAAGACAAGAAAATCAGAGTTGGATTGGAACATCCCGATGATCCTGCCTTAGCCATAGGAGTGTGCGAACTCTTCAATAGAAGCATTTGTGGATCTGCCGGTAACAGACGTAAATGGGGCAATTTTCATCACACGATAAATCCGTTCACCCTTAAGTCACCTGATGAGGTAAAAGCGACGTGGATTGTTGCCGACAGCGCAAGTCTTGCCGACGGATTGGCAACATGTCTTTTTCTTGATCCCAACCCCGAACATTACAGAGATTACAATTTTGAGTGTGTTTTGTTGTATAAAGATAATAGTGCCTTTATTAGCCGCAATTTCCCCGGGGAACTGTATACAGGCTAGCATATGAATATAGTAGATCGATTACTCAATAAAATTACTATGTACCGTGTAGTTCTCTACGGGCTGGGAATTATTGCAGTGTATACCTTCATTTTGGCCTTTATTGGCTTATTGTCCTACTCTCCACTCGATCTTTTTGTAACAATTGTGACTCTGACTTTTGTATGCTATTTCGGAAACTTGCTATTGGCAAAACTATTCAGAGCAACAGTCAATGCAGAGTCTTCCATGATAACAGCCCTCATATTGTTCTTTCTTCTTTGGCCATCAGCAAAAACTGAAAATGTACTTATTTTTGTTTTGGCAGGGGTCATCGCTATGAGTTCGAAATATATATTTGCATACAAGAAAAAGCATATTTTTAATCCCGCTGCAATTGCATGCGTGAGCCTTTTATTTGTCCAGTCCGGAGGGGCTTGGTGGATTGCTACTCCGGCTCTTCTTCCTGCAACACTTATCGCAGGATTTCTTATTGTCCGAAAGGTTCGTAAATTTACCATGTTTTTTTCTTTTAGCGCCGTAGCACTTATTGCTTTTCTAATTCAAGCCCAAATCCGAAACCTGGATGTGATGGCAGAGGCTTATCAATTTTTTACCTCATTTCCCGTTATCTTTTTTGGCACAGTGATGCTTACCGAGCCACTCACAACTCCACCAACAAGACGGCTTCAAATACTATATGCAGTGCTTCTTGGCATACTTTTTTCTTATCAAGGCACGCTGGGGCCAATAATTTTGACTACCGAATTGGTGCTTATCGTTGGGAATATATTTTCCTTCGTTGTAAGCCCGAAATACAAACTATATCTCAAGCTTATCTCGAAACAAAAAATTGCGAAGGATACGTACGAATACTCTTTTAACCGTCCGAAAACGTTTCATTTCAAACCAGGACAATATTTGGAGTGGACGTTGCCAATGCTAATAACCGACGGGCGCGGAAACCGGCGCTATTTTACAATTGCCTCGTCTCCAACCGAGGAAACAATCAAGATCAGTGTCCGGCACAACGAGCTAGCTAGCAGTTTCAAGCAACATTTGAGCCGACTCTCTCAAAACCAGAAAATCGCAGCCGGACAACTGACAGGAGACTTCACTCTTCCGGAAAATTCCGGCAAATTGGTATTTATTGCCGGTGGAATAGGCATTACTCCGTTCAGGAGTATGACTAAATACATATTAGACTCGAACCTCAAAAAGGAAGTAACTCTTTTTTACGCTAACAAGAGCGTTGAAGAAATTGCCTACAAGGAGCTCTTCGCCGAAGCCTCAAGAAAAATCGGATTTAAAGTTGTGTACATTCTTACTGAAAGAGAGGCGATTCCACCAGGATGGGCAGGGGAAAGAGGCAGAATCGACGAGCAGATGCTTAAAAAATATATTTTCGGTCTGAAAGATCGAACCTACTATCTTTCGGGACCCAATGCGATGGTCGAATCATATAAAAAACTACTAAAAAAGCTTGGAGTTTCGTCCTCTTCTATACGAACGGATTATTTCCCCGGCTTCTGATTTGACAAAAAGGACTACGCATGGCATAGTAGGGGTGTGGAAGAATTAGCCTCAAGCCAGCATAAAAAACGTAAAATTTCTCCTGTGACTGCTCTTTTGCTCGGAGGGGGTATAATCCTGCTATTGGGTGTTTTGGCGATTGTCGGCGGACGTGGACTTACCCTTTTCAACAAGCTTGAAATGTCAGTTCCCCAACCTACAAACACAATGCTTGAGCCTGAGCAGAAAGTGTCGGATAGTTTGAAAAATCAAGGAATTTTGGGAACAATAACTTCAATTGATGTCAGTGCTTCAAATTTTGCATTTACCCCCGCAGAAATTGTAGTCAACCATGGAGATACGGTGCAAATTAATTTTATTAATACTCAGGGGATGCACAACTTCACAATAGAAGGGATTGCCGCCAAAACGAAAACAATTCAGGCAGGATCTTCGGAGCAGTTGACTTTTGTTGCAGATAAAGTAGGTTCCTTTCCATTCTATTGCTCGGTCGGCAATCACCGGGCAATGGGTATGTCGGGAGTAATTATTGTGCGCTAGTTCTCCCCGCTCTCTCTTTGAGTACTTCAATAACTTCTTGAATCCGTTGAGAAAGCACTTCATAAATTGGCCTTTTTTTGCAGATATTTTGGAGCATCGTAATTTCGGCAATGCTTGGAGTTAAATCGTCTGTAGTCTGGGGATACATTATCGCTTCTCTGTCATTAATGTGGTCCAATGCCAAAGCGTGTCCCAATTCGTGCGTTAATGTGTGTAAAAATTCCTTTTCGGAAACGTCAATAAAAATGCTAATCTTTCTGTCATTTCCATCCTGCTCATAGAGCCCTTCCTCCGGCTTGAATTCGAGCACTTGTTTGTAATCATCGATTGTTCTATTAAGCGTATTGGCATTTGCATTGTATTCTTGTGTCGCTTGTCCTAACTTTTCCGCCTCTTGATTGAGCACTGAAGCTTCACTCTGCAACTGTTTTTGCTCGGCGACCAGCTTTTCATATTCTTCTCTCGGTGCGCCACCTTGAGAATTCCAGTAAGAAATTCTGTCATTAAGTGTATTAACCCTTTTTTCAAAGTTTGACTGTTTTTCTTTAAATGCGGCTATTTTTGGATCAATCTCCCCTTGCTTTTGCTCCAGATTCGAGTTGAGCTCTGTAATTTTACTGGTTAATTTTTGCCTCTCATCATAAACCATATTTATCGTGAAGCTCGCATTTGGATCGTACTCAAAAAGAGGCTGCCCTACTACTCCACTCCATATACTCGTTGCAGTTTCAAGGTCACCAAGCAACTCTTCTTTTGTTATCTTGAACTGACTATCAATAGTCCCTACGGAATAAGCTATAGGAGTATCGCACGGAGAATAATAAAAGGAGGCGTATGCAAAAGCACCTACCTCTTTTCTAAAGAGTACAAGCATTGACGCGGCAATTATAAGAATTATGGATATAATCAGTATTTTTTTCATTTGTAATTTAGTGCCCAATTTTTAAAATATCACTTAGAATAAAAAGGGCAAGATAAATTGTGAAAACACCTGCAAACAGCCAAATTGTCTCCCACAGTGCCAACCCCTTTTTATTTTCATGGTGAATTTCAGGAATTAAGTCGGAAAGCGCAACATACAGAAAAAGACCCGCCGCAAAAGAGATAAAAATCGTCGAAATACCTTCAATTTTCGTTCCATAATAGTAAGCGAGAAGAACCCCGGCAAAAGATGCAGCAGCGCTTAGACTATTAACCAAAAGTACCTTTTTGCGGGAAAACCCGTGCCTAAGCATGATCCCAAAATCTCCTATTTCCTGCGGTATTTCGTGTGCACCAACTGCAATTGTCGTAATAATACCGGCGGGGATACTCACAAGAAATGTCGCTGCTATTGCTATTCCATCAATAAAATTGTGGATTGTATCCCCAATAATTAGTAGCGGAACCACGGGTTTACCCTTTATCTGGTGCTCATCATAGCCGTGGTGATGAAACCAATGCAAAAAACGCTCAAGTAAAAAGAAGAAGAGAATGCCGCTTAGTATGTAGAGAAAAACCGTCGGCTCGGAAACATTGCTTGATTTTGCCTCGTGAAGCGATTCCGGCAATAAATCAAAGAAAACGGTTCCAAGTAATGATCCGGCTGCAAAAGAAGCCAGGTAATGCGAATATTTATGTGCAAACTCCTTCTTTAAGAGCAAAGCCATCCCACCAATAAGCGATATAACGCTCCCGACTAAGTTGAAAAATAATATATAGAGCAGTACGTTCATGCTGAAAGTTGTATCTGGCAATTTTTACATATTCCAAAATATTCTAACGAATGACTCTTCACACGAAAACCGGTATTTTTTTCTATCTCTCTTTCAATTCTATCAATAGAACAACGCAAAATGTCTTCTACTTTGTGGCATTTTTCACAAATAGCATGATGATGATCATACAGTTTTGCTTCATAATAAAACTTCTTTTCGTTGAATTGAATTCTTTTTATGAGATTTTTTTGAATAAAGTGTTCAATTATCCGGTAAATTGTTGCCTGATCGGCAAGAATTTTCTTCCTTTCGACTCCTTTCAAGAGTGCCGGAATATCGATCGGATGAGGTGAGGATTCAAGAACCTGAAGAACTGCAATTCTTGCCGGAGTGATACGCAAGCCTTTGCTTTTTATTAATTCTTTGTAAAAAGTCATAAGTCTATTATATGCAAGTTGTTCGCATTAGTCAAACATGCTCTTTACACATTAACAGGCCAATTACTTGGCCTGTTAACTTTATTGCAGCGCATATTTTTGATATACGCTTAACTTTGCTAATTAAACGTTTACAGAATCGTAAACATCTTTTGAAACAAAGCGAGTTAAATTTCTTCCGTCGGAAGTTTGTCCTTTAACTGCGTATTTAGTTTGTCCTTTAACTTGGTAAGTAGTTTTTTCGGTTACTTCAGCATCAACTTTGCTTCTTGTTTTTACATCGTAAAATTGCATTTTCATAAATTTAAGTCACCTCCCCTCTCCCAGATCGGCATGCTTAGGGCATGAATATGTGGGGTTTTAAGATTGAGTACTGCTATTTTCATTACTCTGAATTTGAAGGCTTGCAACATTCACAGAATCAAATTAATTTGAACGTATATTCAAGTAATTGAAGCTGTCTGAACGTACCTTACTAATATGCACGTTCAAATCTTTTTTGTCAAGTACTATTTGAACCTAAATTGCAATATATTCGTAAATTGACCTACTTTGTTATAGAAAACAAACCTTATAGTCTTGTTGCTTGTTTTTGAGTAACTGTCCAATTAAAATATACAGAACGGGGTGTAGCTCAGTTGGTAGAGCGCGCGGTTTGGGACCGTGAGGCCGAAGGTTCAAGTCCTTTCACCCCGACCCGGAAATTAGCTTCAAAATTTTCTTGCATCAGTTTGATCCTCTTGACTCTTCATTTCAAAAGTGCCTAATATGAACCTATACGCGAAAGGAGGTGATACATATGAAAAAGCTTCCAATGATCGCATGGTGGCTAGCAATTATCGGAGCCGTTAACTGGCTTCTTGTAGGACTTGGAAACGCAATGGGAGGTAACAACTGGAATCTGGTTGACCTCGTATTCGGATCTTGGCCCGGACTTGCGAACCTTGTTTACATCTTAGTAGGATTGTCAGGAGTCTGGCTTCTCTGGGATGAGTTGATGGGAAAGAAAAAATAAAAAAGCAAAAAAAGCGACAGAATTTATTCCCTCAATAATTTCTTGCCTCGCTTTTTTTGTTGGCTTCAGCAACTTGCAACAAAAAACACTTCAAAATTAGTAAGAATAGTTATATAATAATCGCATTGCGGGATTAGTTTACCGGTAAAACATCAGATTTCCAATCTGAGGTAAGGAGTTCGATTCTCCTATCCCGCTCACGCATCTTATGTCTCTTCATTAAAGTGACTAACAAAAAAATATCCAAAAAAGCTGTAGCAAATTTTCTTTTTGAGGTGGGCATACTCGCCAAAACTCCACGCTCCGGTTTTTACTTTCTGGGAAGTGGAGAACAATCGGTAGCAGAGCATATAAATAGGACCGTATATATAGGATTTGTTCTTGCTTCTCTCAGTGAAAAGGCTGATATGGCAAAAGTTCTCAAGATGTGTCTCTTTCACGACCTTGCTGAAGCACGAACAAGCGATCTTAACTATGTCCACCAAAAATACGCAGCCTCAGACGAGGAAAGCGCGGTGACTGATCTAACAAATACTATCCCTTTTGGGGAGGACATGCTTACAACACTAAAAGAATTCCAAAAAAGAGAATCGATTGAGGCAATTCTTGCAAAGGATGCTGATAACCTTGAGTGGATACTGTCTCTGCGAGAAGAGGAAGATACAGGCAACAAGAGGGCTGCAACTTGGATACCTTCAGCAGTAAAAAGACTGAAAACAGATATTGCAAAAGAACTAGTACAAAGCGTATTGCATACAAAATCTGACGAGTGGTGGTTTTCCGATAAAGATGACGATTGGTGGGTAAACCGGGCTCAAAAAAAGAATATTACAAGCAAAAGGTACTAGGGCTATAAATCGGTGAACAAATAAACATCTCCTTTAATTTCTCCCAAGACACGTGCCGGCGTTCTGGCTAATTCACCCTCATTTTGGTTGAGCCTATTCCACGCTTCGCGCTTATTCTCACCTGCTATATAAGCGACTGCGTTGTCGATCCTCCGCAAGAATGGGAGATTTGTAGTTACTCGAAAAGGAAACGGATTCTTCTCCCCCGCATCATAAGAGACTATATACTCATTCTCTACCTCCCTATCAAATTCGTTGTAAAATTTCTCTGCATTTTCGCTCTCAGGCATAATTCCTGCGATGTGTCCGTCGGGACCCATACCAAGGGTAGCAACAATTTTTCCATTCGGGTTGTTGTGAATCCAGCTGACAAGTGCATTATTAAATCTTTTAGCAAGCTGGTCTTGGGTTTCACCATTAAGCGGCCTTGTGTCAATAATCTTGGCATTTGCTTCATTTGCTTTTCTGAAAAAATCAGTTTGCATAACCTGCGCCATGTTATTAACAGTAGGATCAAGACTAAATCTCTCATCAACAACGCATACCGTTAGGTCGGAAGAAAGATTTGCAGCATCAATAGCTGTGAGAAGAGACAATGACGAACCGCCGGAAAGCATCAGGAGTACTGGGGTATTTTCCTTTTTATACCTACCAATAATTTCATCAACCCTTTTTCCCGCTGCCTCGGCAAGCGTTGCACATCCTTCATGGTTTCTTCGAAATTCAATCGGCATAACTGTATTATATTCAATTTCGGCAATTATAGCTACGCAATGCTATAATGAAGCACCACGGATGAGTACTAAAGTAAAAAACATCCCAACTGTCTTTGTAATATTTGGCGCAACAGGAGACCTGATGGCCAAAAAAATAGCCCCTGCGCTTTTCCATTTGTACCGGAGCGGTAAATTACCCCGGTTATTTAGGATAATTGCCTTTTCAAGACGCGAATTGACCCTTGAGCAATATCAAAATCATATACGCCAAATCCTACAAAATCACAAAAGAAAAACTATAAAAAAGGAGGAAATTGAGGAATTTCTTAGCTACTTTGTGTATCAACAAGGCAACTTTGATAAGGTGAATGCGTACAAAGAGCTGGCAACGTATCTTGGGAGGACCGACGGCGAATGGAAGGCGTGCTCGAACAAATTGTTTTACCTCGCGGTACCTCCCGCCAACTACCAAGCCATTTTCAAGCACCTAAAGACAACCGGCCTCACGCTCCCGTGTGGACCCGAAGAAGGCTGGACAAGAGTCATCGTTGAAAAACCCTTCGGAAAAAATGCCGATTCCGCCATAGAATTGGACCTGTTACTTGGAAAACTTTTCAAGGAAGAGCAGATTTACCGGATCGACCACTACCTAGGGAAGGACATGCTTCAGAATATATTGTCTTTCAGATTTAATAATGACCTTTTTGAGGAAAGCTGGGATAACAAGCACATCGAAAAAATAGAGATCAAATTTCTCCAAGACATTGACATCGAAGGGAGAGGCGGATTTTACGATGGGATCGGAGCACTTCGAGACGTTGGACAGAATCACATGTTGCAAATGCTTGCGTTTGTGACGATGAATCCCCCGCTTAATTTTACAGCCGAGGACGTGAGGAAAAAGCGTGCAGAAATACTCCAGAACCTAAAGCCTATGTCCTCAGAAGAAGTTAAGAAAAGAACGTTCCGCGGACAATATTCCGGATACACCAAAAACGAAGGGGTAAACAAGAATTCGAAGACCGAGACGTATTTCAAGGTAGTTGCCGAGCTTGCCTCCCCTAAATGGAAAGGCGTCCCCATAATCCTTGAGGCTGGAAAAAGCTTAAGCCTGAAGAAGGAAATAGTCGTAACATTTCAGCACAAGACCCCTTGTCTTTGTCCTACCGGATCTCATTATCAAAATAAAGTTTTCTTCACTCTGGAACCCAAAGAGGGAATAACAATTGAATTTTGGTCTAAGAAACCAGGCCTCGAATTTGCTATGGAAAAGCAGAAATTGTCATTTCTTTTCCGCGATCAAAGGAAGAAGGTACAGTATGTCGAAGAGTATGAAAAACTGTTACTTGACTGCATATCCGGCAACCAAATACTGTTTGTTTCCACTGACGAAGTGAAAGCAATGTGGAATTTTATTGACCCAATTATCGAGTTGTGGAAGAAAAATAAAGTTCCGCTTGTACTTTATAAGCCAAACTCTAAAAAGATCATCTCTGACTCGTTGATAATCGAGAAGAATGTATTACAATCATAATATGAAAAAGAAGGTTGGAGTTATCGGACTGGGTCGAATGGGCGGAGGGCTCGCTCAAAATCTTTTGGATCACAAATGGGAAGTTGTAGGATACAACAGAACCCAAGCCGTCACTAAAGAATTGGAAAAGGCAGGTCTTACCGGCGCATATTCACTCAAGGAACTTGTTGAAAAGCTTCCAAAACCCCGGGTTATCATTCTTATGCTTACCGCAGGAAAGGCAAATGACGAGGTACTCTTTGATAAAGATGGACTCGCTAAACTGCTTGAGAAGGGCGACATTGTCATAGACGGAGCGAATTCGTACTACAAGCAAGCTCAAGAAAGAGCGAAAAAACTTGCAAAAAGCGGTATTCTTTTTGTCGATGCGGGTATTTCGGGGGGGCCAGGTGGAGCAAGAAACGGGGCGTGCTGCATGGTCGGGGGAGACAGCAAAACATTTACCTTCATCGAACCTATTTTTAAAGACATTTCAATTCCTCATGGGTACATGCATTTCGAGGGAATTGGCGCCGGGCATTTCGTAAAAATGGTCCACAACGGCATAGAGTATGGCATGATGCAATCGATTGCAGAGGGTTTTGAAATCATGAAGAAATCCTCTTTCAATCTCAATCTGATCGATGTTACCGAAATTTACCAGCATGGAAGCGTTGTTACATCACGTCTTGTCGGCTGGCTCCAAGACGCCTTCAATAAGTACGGACAGGATCTGGAAGACGTAAGCGGGTCGGTCGGCTATACAGGTGAGGGGGAATGGACAGCTGCAGCTGCCAGAGAGCTGAAAGTACCGGCAAAAATTATAGAAGAAAGCTTTAAATTCAGGGTTGCCTCGCAGAAAAAGCCGTCTTTTACCGGTAAATTACTGACCGGGATGAGAAACTCTTTTGGCCACCACTCGATCGAGAAGGGAAAGATGACATAAAAATCTACTTTAGCCTTTCAAGCACACCTTTTCTTTTAACAATATTTTTATAATCCCACTGGATAGATATTGATTTTTTAAGCCAGCGTCTAAGTGGATCCTTATTAAGTTGATTTATATCTGTATATCTTGCAGAAGCATCTTTAAATTTTCCAGTTCCGGGCAGTAATTGTTCTTCATCAAAATCAGCCCCACTCCAGAACATCAACCTCACGCAATCTTTCTGCTTGCTGTAGCCCACAATGGGGTTGCCTTTCAAAAACCAAACTGGGTGACCATGCCAAATCTTATTTTCCGTATTCGTTAAAACTGAGCTTATTTCTCTCGCCAAAAGATCACAAATCGCCTTGTCTGAAGGAGCCTGCTTGTTGTTATAGCTTTGTATATCTTTATTCATAAAACTATACGTTTAAAAGAGCCCAATTGCTCGATACCTCGGGCACACTGCACATATTTCGATTGAAGCAGCATGGTCTTCTCATCCCTTTATTAAGTTTGTCCAGCATGACCTCTAAATGATGTTTTCTTGTTGCCTCAGTCTTTACCGCCCTTACCCACCGTATCCAGTCCCAGCGAGCTGATGGCGTTATATCGTCCCATATGTCCTTTGCCTTCTTTGAAGTGCTAAGAGCTTTTACTACATCTTTTGGCACTTCTGGTTCTATCCACTCTTTTGTTGGCTCTATCTCTACTCTGATAGTATCTCCTACTTTCACTTTTGCTTCATCTAGCAATTTTTTTGAGGGAGCAAACCAATGACTTGGCTTAAGACCTTCACCATATTTGCCATCGGGCTCAAGCAAGGTTTTGAACGGGACATTATTGAGAGTTCCGGCAACCATTAGCATACTCCTGGTTGGAAGTTTTACGCTTTCCTCAGGGGGTAAATGTAAAATTGTCCAGGAATTTATAGACAAAAGTCTTGTGGTAAATTGAATTTTTGACATATGGGTAGGTTACCGAATGATATTAGAACTTATTATAGTATGCTACCTCAAAAAGAACTAGCCTTTTTTAGAACCGCATTCGCCATACTCTAATGCAAAAATATCTACGCTAATAAAGAAATCCTAGTGCTTCGTAAGTCCAGAACTCGCCTTCTTGTCCAGTAGTTCCTTGTGGTTGAGTAGTTCCATTCTTTGTAAAACCCAAAGACTTCAGTTGTTTTGTGTTCAAATCATAAATCTTATATTCTGATTTACTAAAAGTTATCTGCTGCTCTAACAGGAGTATTTTTTGGTCTTTTGATACGTCTAGTAAAGTTACCCCGCCTGGAACATTACCTCTCGAAGGAACATCCACATTTACAGTTGGTAATGTTACTATGTCTGAAATGCTACCAGTTTGGGTATCAAATGATTTAAGCATAGAGCCATCCATAAACCAAAAACTTTTCCCTACACCAAGACAATTACTTGGATGCTCACTGTTACTCGCTATCTGAGGTGAACATCGGAAGAAATCCTT
>CAZPUU010000005.1:0-35267 GCA_964589835.1 uncultured Gammaproteobacteria bacterium | reverse complement strand
TGATGCCCGGGTTTTGAACGTGTTTTGATGTGACCGTACTTCTTCCATCACTCACTCAGCCTTTCATCTCATTCCTTTTACTTCATGTCTCTCTCCTTCAAGCCTCGTTTGGAATCTCTCGATGAACGTCTAGTGCCAGATGGCGAACCGCTTCAGCCGTTCCCGCACTTTGCCATCGATTCCGTGCAAGGTCGTACTATAAACCTCAGCTACGCCTCCGATGCAAATGCCTCCATGTTTTCTCTGGGAAATAAAGGTGTGAACCCGGATGCCTTTCATGTGGTTACCCAGGAACACACAGGTGGTACTGCACTGAAAACCGTCTCTATCACTGTTCCCAATGAATATGATGGTCTCCTACCACTCGTGATGCGGACGCAATCCGGAGGGCCCATAGAGCAGCAGATGAGCTTCCTGGTGGATGCAGGTGGAAGTGTGACTCCGTATGGGCAGACTGTTCCACTGGGACAAGAAGAGGCATTCGCCCGCAGGCATCCAGAGGTATCGCTGCCATCACTCCTTTCGGCCACGTTGAATGGCAATAAGATTGATGTGCACGTACGTACTCCAAAAAATAGTGGCTACCTGGTGCTCTCCAAAACAGAAACCGGTCATCCAAGTGTAGATAGCCCGGCTCCTCAAGTAGCACTTCTCACAACACCAGGCGGAACTGCCGATACTACGTTCGCTCTAGGTGCTCCACAGAACAATGCTACTTACTGGATCCGTTTCCAGGATATGCCCTATGGCTCAGATGTAGCAACGCCTATTAAAGTAGTGAAAAACGGCGAGACTATCACAGTAGTGGATTCGGCTCCGCTTCCTGTCATCATTCTTCCGGATGATTCGGAAGATGCCCCTCCAGAGGAACAATTGGCCGCTATCGCTCAAAGAAAAGCCGCCATCACCGAGGCTCTGCGAGTAGAGACGATTACTGTTACGCCCCGCGTCAGTGCCAGTGTCTCCGGGAAAATGCTCACGGTGGATTTTGCCGATTTCCCGGCAGGACCATATGCGTTTGAAATGATGGAACTGCAGAACGGTCAGCCAACCGGTGGAGCAGGGCTCTACGAATGGGTGATTGTGTATCCGCCTGCAGGAGGAACAGGACGAGTGACCAAAGACCTCACATCCGGCATGCAGAGCTGGTACACCGATAGGCAGGTGCAGATGCTCATCTACAAGCGCGATACAGACGTGGTCATGAGTGATCGCACGGTAGCAACACTGAAGAAGGATGGAACGATGATCAATTTTCCTGCGGCGGGGTTGCAGGCGAGTATGCCGTCTTTGGCTCAAACCATTACCATCAAGAGTCCTACGCCAGAGCAGGTAACTACTCTCACCGCAGAGATGGCAACACTTCTGCAGCGAGAAGCAGTACTCCAGACCCTCACAGGTCTTTTGGAAACGTACCAGCAGAATGCCTTAGCCATTTTGAATGCCGCAGAAGGTGGAGATACAAAAACTCTGCTCCTGGTTCCTCACATAGACCTGGGAACAGTGAGAGTGAATGAGAACGAGAGTCTCTTGAGCTATGATGCATCAGATTTCCCCGCAGGGACACGCCTGAAAATCATCCGGGCCGATTCCCCTGCAAGCTCCACACCATTTGTGGATATCGAGCTTCCAGAAAATGGCACAGGAACCGTTGGATTCAATGTTGATGGTGCGTCTACTGCCACTCGCATCATTTTGGTAGATCCACAGGGAAGAGTATTTGAAACAGGCAGCAGACCATGGATCCTCGGCAAAAAATTCACGAGCGAGCCCGCAGACACTGTGGATGTGCGTGCGTGGGCGTACTGGGAAGAAGGCGAATGGACTGATGAAGAAGCAACTGCCCTGAAAGCACGCGCAAGTGCCATGGGATTTGAACAGACGGAATCTGCGAACGTGATGGATGTCACGCCGGCCATACAGGTGATTGCCTTTGATCCCGCACACGGTAGACAAGCAAAACTGAATTACTTCGGACTTCCCGAAGGGGCCATCGTTCAACTCTGGAAAACAGATCATGGCTCTGCCCCTATGACTCTAGTGTCAGAAATTCCTGTAGGCCAACACCAAGGTTCGCTGTCCTTTGGAGGGAACTTGGAAAACAGTTGGTACAGGGTCACGGTAGTTGTAGGAGCAGAGAAACGCTCCATAGGACTCGTCAGTGACTTTGCTCCACCGCAGAGCCAGGAACCCTTGGGCTTTACTCATTTTAAAGTCGCTGAATCCGCCGCAGAAAAGCACAGCGTTCCTACAGTGAGCGTGCAACAGCAGCTGTGGCTTGGTACGCTTGAAAGAAATACATACAACAATGTTACTACCGACTTCGGCGAAATAGCCGCCGGGAAAATGTGGGAGAAGCTCACAGGCCCATGGTCATCGTCCATCACGCATCACACAGTTCTTGTCACCTTCGAAAATCTTCTCCGTGAACGCATGGGTTTACCAGTGACACCAGGATTTGTGTACGACCCAGGTTTGAGGTCGGCTATAGAGGTGCAGTTCAATGCACTGAATGCTATCTACCTGGAACAAAGCCGCGCCACCACCCAGTACTTCCTAGACATGGCCCAGCGCGAACGAGATGCCTGGGTGGCACATGATGCGGAGAGGGCGGCGAATGTGCAGTATGCGTCACGAGCAGATATTCTGGCAGTATACAAAAAACTAGGAAGATTGCCTCCAAAAGAAATGATAGAGCAATGGCATTCAGAAAATAATACTATTGAAAGTGAACAAAATGAACTTTTGGGTTATGAAAATGACCCAAATGCGGAAGGAATGGGAGGTGATCCTAAAACAGGACTTTATCCAGTTGAATTAAGGAATTTTGACAGCGAAAGTCCACTTAAGATTTTTAATGATATTGCAAATTTGTATATAGATACTTCTCCAAATTCACCTGTTCAAATTAATGGGAATTATATTCGAAAAGATAGTATTGCTGGTAAAGCTTTCTTGGGTCTTTATCAAAATCTTCTTTCTCTTCCTCGCGAAGAAAGAATCTTGCTTTCCAAAAAAATTGCTTATGTTTTTGGAGTCCAATGGGGCAAAATTTACAGTATTACTCAATTGGAAAACTTTGCAAAATTCAGAGCAAATCTAGAGATTGTATTTCGGCAATATGGATATAGTGACATTTTTTCCAGCAATGCCCCTAGTCCGATAGATTGGACAAAACAACTACCTACATCTACAGATAAGTTAAGCTATACCAATGGTAATATTCGGGTGCGATGGGATTTCCCCTTAGGAATGAACATTTCCCAGAGTGATATACATCATGTTGATATATTTTTATATCATGCACTATCTCCTGATATAAAAATAATCAGTACACCCGTAGGCACTAACCGAGGAAGGTTTTTATATGTTGATATTCCAGTGGAAACTATAAATACAATACCTAATATTGGAGACTTAGGTCCTCAACTTTGCACTATTAAAACTGTTATTTGGCTTAACAATGTTACTAATGGAGTACATGATTCATTAAAGGGCGAAACAGATGCATTCAGCATGGATTGGGATGGACAAGTAACTCCAATAAATCAAATTACTTCGGGAGAATTTTCAAAAAACCCTACTGAAAATGCAATTTTAAATCAGCTTAGATCACCGGTGAGTGGAGAAGGCTGGTCTAATACAGGAGGGTCCCCCTACCACTATGGAAGATCATTACTTGCACTTGATTTAAATGCCCCTCACGACCGCGGAGCAGAAATTAGAAGTGGTGCTGTGGGCATTATTGAAAGCATAAATCTCTCAAATGGCTTTGTAACAATGAGACATGAGCCAGTAGATGGCAAACCTTGGGAAACTCGCTATTTTCATATGACGGATATTCTTGTTGATATTACAAAAGAAAATTATCAAGGAGAGGAAGAGGCTACTTTTGATTTACTCAAGAAATATAAAGATAAAGCTGTAGAAATTCTACGAAATCAGGGAACTTCAGAAACTGAATTATCAACGTTAATTAATGGCTATTTAAGAACAAAAGATAATAACGGACAACTACTAGCTCTTACCGCAGGAAATAAACTTAGAACTACCATTACCTCATTGCCAGAATTTTTGCAGGAATTGAGTTCTGCTAATTCTAGAAGAGCAGCCGCACAAAGTATAATTAACAACTTAGTATCTCAATGGAAGACAGAAAATAAATCTTGGCCTGCAGGAACATTACTTGGGAAGGGCGGTAACGAAGGACCATCCACTGGTCCTCATCTTCATTTTGAAGTTGTATTGCATGGTGCCCCTGTAAGTCTTTATGACTGGGCAAATTCTAATATTCACTCAGGGATAAATACTAAAGTTTTCATTACTGACTTAATAAGTAAAGATTTTGTATGGGAGGATACTAAAAATGCTCTTTTAAATCAGGAAGATAAAGTAGCTTTGATTAGAAAAGATATTATCCAATCAAATGGGAGCGTAAAGAGTAGTGAAAATACCTACTATGCTGTTGGACCAAATTTTAATTTTCTAAACTTAGAAAATGAACAAAAATTATTTTGGGATGTTACTCGAGGATGTTGGATAAAATTTGGGGTAGTAAATCCTACTGAAAAATGGGAAAATGGTAACTGGAAATCACTATGAAAAATTCTTACTGTTTAATTTTTATCGGCATAACTATATTTAACTTAATCTCTTGTAGTAAGAATTCAGATTTAGTTAACTCTAGCAATCCACTTCAAGTTTATGAAGAAAATAACTTTGAAATATCCTTTCCTTTAGAGGCAAAATATAAATTTGAACGGCCAGATAATTCTATAGCTTATAGTACAAATAGTGGTTCTTCATTTTATAACCAAGAAAATGACTATTTAATTTCAATATACAAAAAAACAAATGCTGCTTGCGAAACAAAATTACATGGCATTACTGAAATACAATTTCCAGTCTTACTTGAAAATTCGGTTTGGGGAAAATCAGATTATCTCTCAGAAGCTCACGTGCACGATGATGAGTTCAATGAATGGTCACCAACAGTTGTTTGCGGATCAGCTTATGCATTCTGTTCAAGCAAAAACCAACAAACAGTTGTTATCTGCATTAATCAGATGACTGACGATCAGGAGCTTGCTAAAGAAATTTTTAAGACTTTTAAATGGAAACAATAAATGAAAATTAAGTACTTATTAGTGGCCTTAATTCTTACTAGTTGCACAAAAGAATTAATAATAACTAGCCCATGGAAAGAAGTGTCACTGCCTTATGGTTATACTTTATCGCTTCCTCCAGAACTTATTTATGAAGCAAATGGAGAAAATGGTCCTGTCTATGACACATGGAATGTCAATAAAGATCCTTCTGAAAATGATTATAGTGTCAATTTAAACCATACTTCTTCTTTTTCCTGTGGGACAAATTTACATGGTATTCCATATCCTGAAACATTTAATAAAACCGATAATTCATTTTGGGGGGAAGCTGTAAAGAGATTTGAAACAAATTCAAAGCTTACTATTTCAAGTTCGGTTTATCCTGAAATGACAGTTGAGGCCGAACAATTGGTTCAAAAAAAACGAGCTGAATTAGCTCCTAAAATGGCAGAACTACTAAAAGATACACCTATCGGAAGAACCAGAGCCTTCCCTACAGATGAAGCATCTTCTCCATTAGGCTTTATTGTTCAGAAGTCTGATTTATCTACAACAGAAGGAAGGAGTATACTCATTGTTGTTAAGAGACTTCCTGGAGATGGCGTTAAATGGGATATTATTTCTCGCTATGTTAATTAATTTACTTATTTTTATGTCAAAATATTATCAAGCCGATAAAAGTTTATTAGAAAAAGCTCCTCTTTTTAAAGAGCTAGAAGCAGATGCTCTACTAAATTTTTTACTTGCAACAATTAGCATAAGAGAAGATGGCGACGGTGAAAAAGAGGCAATTGAATACGGAAAAACAGGAAGTAAATATGAAGTTGGTATTATTTTAGATATAAAAAAGTTTCTCAATCTGCCACAAAATAACTTCCCCTTTTTTCAGATTTCACAATTAGGAAATATTCATCTTCAAACTGAAGACGAAGGCCGCAAATGGCTTTCAAAAATTGGCAGAGTTATGGAAGAAAATTTACCTGAGGAAGAAAAGACTATTTTAGAAAAAGAAAAAATTAACTTAAGCTTATGAGGAATATAAATCTTTTGATTATTGGCATTCAAATCACATGCTTATCTTTGTGTGTAGCCCCAAACGCAGCATTTGCATACGAAAACGATGAAATACCTTTATCAGAAGAAATTAATCTCGATAGTCTCTTAGATGCAGATTACCGAGAAACGTTTAAAGCGATGCTCAAGGCCGATATTGGGTTACGACTATTTTTGAAAAATAATAAGGTGTCTGTTTTAGGAACTTATCCAGAGAGCCCCAGTGAAAAAACAGGCTTGTTGGCTGGAGATGAAATTATATCCATTAATGGATCCAGTGTTAATAAATTTGAATTTAAAGATATTCAATATTTATTGTTAGGACACGAAGGAACTGAAGTAATAATAGAAGTAAATAGAAAAGGTAGAAAACTTGAATTCGTAATACCTCGTAGCATTCAGAAATATGAAGATGTTTATGTAGAATATAGGGAAAAAATTCCCGTAATAACCTTTACTCAAATTACTGATGACGCCGCTAAAGAATTTAATTCTTTTATTGAAAAAATTAATCGTGCGAAATTTTCTTCGGTTATCATTGATCTTAGAGGATGCCCTGGGGGATATGCGAATGCGGTCCTACATGTTGCTAGTGCCTTTGTACCAAACAATACAACCATTTTTCATACTAAAGGTGATTCACTTCTAGAATTCTTAAATACAACAAGGGAACAGATTGTAATTAGGGATATGAAAATTTTTGTTTTAGTAGACGAAGGAACTGCTGCAGGCGCAGAAGTGTTGGCGGAAGCACTTAAGCATTATAAAGGTGCAATAATAATTGGAAGAAAAACGTATGGTGCGGGAGAAATGCAGCAATTAACTACATATGCAGATGGCAGCAGTGTCCTTGAAACTATTGGAATGATGTATTTCTCTAATGGTAAACCTGTAATAGAAGGACTTAAGCCCGATGTAATTGTTAATTATAGCTCAAGAGTTGATCTTCCAATGAAACGAGCGATTGTCTTGGCTAAGAAGAATTCTAAAAAATAAAGCTTTCTAAAGTTAAGTTTGTGAAAACTTAATTCAGTACCGGTAGAGAATCCTATGCTCTCAGGCTAGCTTTCATTAGCGCACTTTAGTTACTGTTTTTAGGATATCGGAATGATGTTGGTGTTTACAACGTCACCAACACATAATCATACGTCTCCTTACTAATCTTCCCTTCCTTGTAGAGCTTCTTCAAAGACTTCTCAAACGGACACATGCCAATGTCTTCATTGGTCTGAAGAACGCTTCGGAGTTCCTGTGCACGATTCTCGCGGATGATGTTGCTGACTGCCGGTGTATTCACGAGCACTTCACGCAGCGCAATGCGGCCGCCGCCTTCCTTGGCAATCAGGCGCTGAGCGACTACTGCTTTGAGGGACATGGAGAGCTGGGACCTCACCTGTGGCTGCTGATAGGCTGGGAACACATCGATGATGCGGTCCACAGTCTGGATGGTATTGGGCGTGTGGAGCGTTCCGAAAATCAAGTGACCTGTTTCTGCGAGTGTGAGCGCTGCGGCAATGGTTTCTGGGTCGCGCATTTCTCCCACCATCACTACATCCGGATCCTGGCGCAGCACTCGCTTGAGTCCTTCCGCAAAAGAGTTGAAGTCGTGCGAGAACTGACGCTGGCGTACTACGTTGCCCTGAGGGACTGAGAAAAGATACTCAATCGGATCTTCCAAGGTGATGAGGTTCACGGGGCGCTCCTGCTGAATGTTATTGATGATGGATGCGAGCGAGGTGGACTTTCCGGAGCCCGTGGTTCCCGTGAAGAGGATGAGTCCTTCTTTCATGTGCTGAATGTGTCCGTAGATCTCCTGAAGGTTCAGCTCTTCCAATGTTGGGATGCGAGTGGCGATGACACGAGCGACCAGAGTAGGGAATCCACGTTCAAAGGCGCAGTTCACACGCAGACGCGTACCGTCTTTCAAGGAGTACGACACATCGATCTCACGATCTTTCTCGAATCGCTTGTAGTTCTCTGCCCCCAGTACGGCCTTGATGAACTGTTCGGACTGTTCGCCCGTCACGGGCCTATCGGTCTGAGCCGTGAGGATTCCGTTAATACGGAAGAGGATGTAGGCATCCGCCGCGATGTGGATATCGGAGGCTCCTGCCTCTACGGCCTTACTAAAGATGGCGTCGATGGGGTTTGTGGGCATATCGGGAAATTATAGCAAATTTTGGCTTTAGTGACAATAGAAGCCTTCGGCGCTCCCCTATCCCCCAGCCCCTTTCCCCTTGCGAGGAGAAAGGGGAGCAAGACACCACAAAACACATACATTCCCCCTCTCCTCGCAAGGGGAGGGGGATAGGGGGTGGGGACGTTCCATACCCTCATGGAACGCCTTTCAGCCCTTCTGTAAGCCAAAAAGTCTACATACGTGAATTTATCTCTCAAACCCGCTATTTCCCACTTGTCCACCCTCACCACGTGATTTTGGCTGCCCATATTTACTTTTATGGGCTTTAACGTAGAGTACACGTTTGCCGTGAATGCTCTCCCTTCCAGCATCGAAACTTATTTGGAGGACGCCGGATTTTCGCAGACCGAAGTCCTTATCCTCAAGCGCCTCCTGGAGGAAGACGCACTCACTCTGCGCGAGCTCGCGGCCAAGACGGGGAAGAGCACGGGGGTCTTGGATCAAGCCATGAAGAAGCTTGTGCAGAAGGACATCATCAATAAAGAGTACATTAATGACGGCTACAAGTTCTCGCTTCATTCCCTAGATGCCATTGCCCGGTGGATGCATCAGGACATGAAGGAAAAAAGAGAATCCATGGCCCGCCGCCACCAGAACTTCGAATCCTTTCTGGCAACCCTCAAAAAAGATAAGCACCGTCCGGACATGGAGTACTACGAAGGCGAAGATGGTATGGAGAAGGCGTACCGAAAACTCTTAGATCAATCCCAGGAACTTCTGCAGTACGTACCGGTGACGAGCGCCATCGAAGACGACCCCATGCGCGATTTCAAAGTGCAGTACTTCCGCGAGCGCCATAGCAAGAAAGTGTTCTCCCGCGTCATCACGCACAATACCCCTCTCGGCCGCCGCTTCCAGAGCCGGGATCCCTTTGAGTACCGCAAGACTGCTCTAGTAGAAGTAGACCGCTTTCCCTTCGACTTCGAAAAAATCATCGCCGGCGATACCGTAGCCTGCTTCAATCTAGCCGATAAAAGAGCCTGCTTCATCCGTTACAAAGAACTCGCCCGCATGGAGCGCATGTTCTTTGAACAGCTCTGGTCAGAGATTACCACCGGAAAAGCGCAAGCGGCCCCGGCGGCACCTGCAGCTCCCCTGAATCCCACTGAGGAACTCGTGAAGAAATTGGATATTCCCTTAAGCACCAAAACCCTCAGTAGCATCCGCGAATTTTTCATCAGCAGAAAAAGTATTGCGACATTTGCAGTACTTGCAGTGCTTTCGGCGGCGGTGACGTTTGGGTTCTACAAGTACACGGCGAACTTGCATTTGGAGCGCGTGCAGGAGCAGGCGAAGTCCATTGCGGCCACCGGAGCCATTCAAGTGAAAGGATGGAATTTTGATGGGTTCCGAAAGCAGGAAGATGTGCTGAAGCCAGAATACCAAAGATTAGCAAAACTCCTGGACGAGATTCGAAGCCAGAATGAAGGAGTGACGTACGTATATTTAATGCGTCCGTTACAAGAGAAGGGTAACTACGAATTTATAGCCGATGCGGATACAGTGGATCTCTCGCAAAAAGATTACAATAAGGATGGAGTAATCGATTCCTTGGATGTCCCCGCGTTTCCAGGTCAGCCCTATAATGACGCGAAATATTATCGTGGTGATGAATTGGATGTTCCTACCACCTACCCCGCAGTAGAAGATGCATGGGGTTCTGTAGTCACCGGATGGGCACCAGTGAAGGACGACACAGGGAAGACCATTGCCATCTTTGGAGTAGATATTTTTACTCAACGAGTACAAGACCTGACTCTAGCATCATTCAGACCATTTCTCTTTTTCCTGTGTTTCTTCGTAGTCTTCGTCATCATTCGTTTAGCCGCGTTCAATAGGTCGCTATTTCAGGAGCTAGTAGAAGCATTTAAGTTGAAGAGGTTTTTGGTGTCTGTGGGGATTTGTGCGGTGTTGGCTGCTTTGGTGACGTATGGAATATATGCCTACACTGCGAAGCTGAATTTGGAGCGGGTAAGGGAACAAGTGAAGTCGATTGCTGCTACGGGGGCGTTGCAGTTTTCGGCGAGTGACTTAGAACAAATCCGAACAGGAGCAGATATTGCAAAGTCTGAATATCCAAAAGTCATCGACTTACTTAATAAGATTCGTAATCAAAATCCTTCCGTAAAATACATCTACTTATTGCGACCCCATGAAGATGTAACCAATTTTACCTTCATAGCCGATGCCGACTCTTTGGATCCAAACATTCAGAAAGATTATAACGGCGATGGGGTGATTGGTGGCGAAGCGGACCAAGGTGTTCCTCCGGGCAAGGTGTACGACGTGTCAGATATGGATGCCTTAGTCTCTAGATCGTATGATCTACCTACGGCAAATTCGAAGCCTTACACAGACCAGTGGGGAACTTTCATGACAGGATACGCTCCTGTGAAAGATGCTCAGAACAATGTTGCCGCTATTTTGGGAGTGGATATTTATGCGAAGCAGGTCCACGAACTGACTGTGGATAGTGTCACGCCTTTTGGATACTTCTTTGCATTCTTCTTTTTATTTATTCTCATCCGCCTCGTTGCATTCAATCGAGTATTTTTCAAAAAGATTTATTTGCTTTTGAATTTACAGAGAGTCTTGGTGAGTTTTTTAATACTGAGCATCATAGCCTCACTTTTTACATATGGCTTATACCAGTATCATGTTCGTATACTTCGTAACGAAGCAGGTAGTCGATTAATGTCAATTGCTGCTACTGCTGCCCCTACTTTTAACCCTGAAGAACTTGAGTTTTTAAGGCGTGCAGAAGATATGAAATCTGATATTTATCAGAAAAATTTCAAAAAACTAAATGAAATAAAAAAGAATAACTTAGACATCTCCTATGCATATATATTACGTCCGACAGAAAATAAAATGCTTTATGAATGGGTAGTTGATGCAGATTCAAATTTCGATATTCCTTCTTTCACTGATTCAAATATGGATGGTATAAGTCAGCCTGACGAACAGAATGTTTTTCCAGGCGGTATTTATGATGTAAGAAATATGACAATTCTTCTTTCGCGAGAAGCTTTAAAAGCGCCAATGATAGAACCGGGATTTAACACAGATCAGTGGGGAACGTTTATTTCTGCTTCTGCTCCAATTAAAAGAAATAATGTAACTGTTGCTGTTTTGGGATTAGATATGAAAATTGATAATTTTTATGATTCTTTATATAAAAAATTTGTGTTCTGGGAATGGTTTTTTGGTTTCATTGGTCTTATAGTCATGATTATCTATTTTTACAAAGTTTCACAAAATAGATTATATTTGACAAAAACAAATTAAAATTGTATTTTGTTTTAAACTTGGCTGATCTTTTCACTCACAGAGGAGGCGCATATGAACGTTTCGCCGATCGCTTTGGCCTGGATGGCCGTTTTCGCTGCAGTGGTTCTAAGTACAAGTGTGGATGCACTGAGCACCTTGGCATGGAAAAAGCAGACCTGGCAGTTTTTTGCTCTGACAATCGTTATGGCGCCGCTGACGTTCTTGAGCTTCGGATACGTGGGCCACAAGTTCGGACTGTCGATTGCTTCTTGTCTCATCAACTCACTGATGGTCCTGGGTCCGATTATAGTAGGATTAATTTTCTTCGATGAGTGGAAGAAAATGTCACTTCCGATGTACTTCGGAATGGCTCTGGTTCTGCTGGGCATCACGATCATCGTATTGTGCAAGAAAGATGAGTAATAAGAAACCAAGTTAGTCCCCAGCACCAGTTGCTGGGGATTTAACATACTTAAAATTACTTATAAATCTGTTTTTGACTACTTAAAAAATTATGATATAATCGCAAAAGTAAGTTTTTATCATTCTGCTTCAATTTGAGAATTTAACTTAAAAAAGCTAGTGTTCATAATCGATGTCACTTTGCTCAATTGAATTTTCCTCAATATGATGACAAGATCAGTTATCCAAAAATCGCAACTAAAATTACAAAAGGCGCAACAGCAAAATATAAGTGCAAAGAAAAGTATTTTGTTTGAAAAATTAAATTTCATAAAAATTGATTCTTTGGCAAAAGAATTTGCAAATTATATAGAAGCTAATACTGAACAAATTACTAATATCTTACTTGAATATGAGAGCTTTGAAGTAGTTCAAGATGAAATAGCTCGCACTCTAGATTTATTAAAAAACCTAAAAGAAAACAAAGATTTTTTTACTCTAAGAATAGGTGAAGTAGCAGCCTTTCTTCCAAGAAATCAACCCTTATATGCGTTAACTTGTTTTGTTATAGTTCCTTCGTTAATGGCAACTGAGGTGCATTTTCGTATACCTCAGAGTATGAAACATTTTTTCCCAAGGCTTATTAAAGCGATAAGACTTGAATATTTTTTTACAAATATAATAATATCTCGTAAAGAAAGATTAAAATTTTTAAAAGAAAGATCAGCTTTGCGTATCAATCCTAAAACTGAAGAAAGTACGCCTGTCACTGATGTAGTAATTTTTACTGGTACGTCGAGTCACGCTGAAAAACTCCGTTTGGTTTTTGACAAACGTACACTCTTTATTGCTAATGGCTCTGGCCATAATCCTGTGGTTATATCTGAAGATGCAGATATACCAAAGGCAGTTGATGCTGTATTAACACTTCAGCTTTATAATCAAGGTCAAGATTGTGCTGCTCCTAATTCAATACTTGTTCATAGTAATGCCGTTGGACCATTTATGCGCCTTTTACGTGAAGAATTAAAAAAAGTACATGTTGGTCATTATGAAGATAGACATTGTAGAGTTGGACCAATTAGCGATCCTGAAGATTTGCTTAGAATTCAACAAATTTTAGTTGAAAACAGACAATGGCTAGATCCGTCAACGCCAGGAATAATTCGAACCTCAACTGCCATAGTAGAGCCGGTAATAATCTGTAAACCTTTGCAGGATGGAGGAAACTACAAGGAAGTCTTTGCACCTATTATTTTTATTCAACAATACAGCGATGATAGTGATCTTTCGCTGTACTTTGAGCATTCTCAGTATGCAATAAATGCAATGTATGTTACCTATTTTGGCACAAGTCAGTATTTGGAAAATATTGTTGGGAAAATTTTTTATGGAAAAGTTTTACATGAAAAAGAAACAGTTCTTCATGATAATCATTTACATGCTTTTGGTGTTGAAAGAGGAACCCAACCTTATGGTGGTTATGGATATGCTGCTTCTAGTTTAAGTATTAATGGAAAAATTATTGCTAAACCCACGTTGCCGCAACGCGATATATATGAATGGGTTGTAAAGCCTATTTTATCCTCAGATAAAATTCAAGAACTTACAAAATTAAGAAGTAGTATGACCGAAATTTTAAATAAAGATGTACGAAAATTATTAGGATTGAAAAAAATCGAAGAAGCAGAAAAAAAACATTATATTCAAAATAGTGTAAGCTACATTGATGCTTTAGATATAATTGCAAGTGATAGGCAAAGGTATATTGAGTTTTTACCAGACAAAATGTTTACATTACTGAGTAACCCGAATATCGAACATATTGCCAGCATGGAACCTAAACATGTTAAGCATATTCGTACACTTCATAAATTATTGAGTAAAAACATGAATATTAATTTAGATGAATTTACGCATTTGTTGTATTCAATTCCTAAAAAGCCGGATGCTTCTGATAAAGAAAATAAAAGCGAACAATTGGCATTTTTCAAAAATATTTATCAATTATTAATTGGTAAAGAATCTGGCCCTAGAATTGCCCCATTTTTAATGGATGCAAATAGGCAATACGTATTAGATTTATTAAACATATGAGTTTAACAGTGTTATAAATCAGATTGAGTAAAATAACATCTTCTGCTACAATATTTAGAAATGGCAGAAAAAATAAAACCAAAGGAATCCTGGAGGCTAACTTGGTTTGGCGGGATTGTTGTAGTACTAGCAATTGTTGTTACTACAACAGTTTCATGGTTGCTTTATGGACATACAGTTAACCTTCTAACAGACAATCTACGCCAAAGACTGTTATCTATAGCAATTACTCAGGCAGCTAATATAGACCATAAAGATATTGCAAAATTGCAAACAGAGAATGATTGGAAAAAGCCTGAATGGAAGACAATTGTTTCAAGCTTAAAAAAAGTTAAAGATAATAACCCAAATATAGTTTTTATTTATATTTTCCGCAAAAAAAGTTCTGATCCTACTCAAATGGAGTTTGTTGCAGATGCAGAATCTATTAATCCCTATGCAAATTTAGATAGTGATCCTTCTAATGATGTAGATGCAAATAAAGATGGTCAGGTAGAACCAGATGGTGCTGATCAACTTCAATGGCCTGGCCAAGATTATCCTACTCCACCAGAAGAGACTTTTAAGGCCTATGAAGGTCCTTTAACTAATAGTGAATTGTATTCAGACGCATATGGACAGGTTCTTACTGGTTATGCACCTATTACAGATAATAATGGTAAAGTTGTAGCTATTTTAGGAGTAGATATTAAGGCAAACGACTTCCTTACAGTAACAAAACAGACTTTATATCCATTTCTAATGTTCATTATATTTTTAGTTCTTGCTATTATAATCTTGTCTTTTGCCTTAATTAAACTTTGGAATAAGCAAATTGAAGTTTTTGCAGAATTAGACCGCCAAAAAGACGAACTCTTAGGCATCGTCGCTCATCAGTTATTCACACCTGTGACAGCTGTAAAATGGGCAGCTGAAGAGTTGCTTTCCAATGATGGAACTCCTATTCCAAAAGAGAAAAAGGAATGGGCTAAAACTATCGAGAGTCAAACAGTCCAATTGGCAGACCTCATTAGTATGATCTTGGACGTATCTCGCATTCAATTGGGTAAGATGCAGGTGAAGAAGGATACTTTGGACTTGAATGAATTCTTCAAGGAAATCCTGGAGGCAGTGGAGCCTCGTATTCAGGAGAAGCAGACGGTGTTTGAAAAGTCATTGCCAAAGACTATGCCTGTGGTGCTCCTGGATAAGCGCTACACGCGTATGACTATAGAGAACCTGCTGACGAATGCTGTGAAGTACACGCCGGAGAAGGGGAAGGTGAACCTGAAGGTGGATATTCACAATGATGTGTTTACCTGCACGGTGACAGACACCGGTTGCGGTATCCCTAAGCAGGATCAGGATAAGATCTTCGGTAAGCTCTACCGCGCCAGCAACGTGCGAAACAGCAGCATCGATGGAAACGGCTTCGGCCTCTACGTCGCCAAGGGTGCCATTGAGAGCCAGGGCGGTACCATTTCGTTCCAGAGCCAGGAAGGCAAGGGAACCACCTTCACCGTCACACTTCCTCTCACGTACCCAACGCTGGATATGAAAGCTACTGCCGAGGTGGAAGGGGCGGGGGTGGGGAAGTTGGTGGGGGCGTGAGTTTATACTAATCGCAATGAATTTTAGGTATGAATTTGTTTGGTATATTCATCGCTGAATCGTAACCCAAATCAACCCAATTGCATGTTTTGCGCATAATTGATTGTTGAGTAAAATCATCTAAATTTATCGCAATATATTGAAATCTTGCTCTTAAAGCGCCACCTGAAGCACATTTTATAAGTAAATAGTTTTCTGATTCATCAATGAATTGGGCTCCACCAATATCATCAATATGTTCACAAGAAACGTCTGTATAATTAAGTAGAATATTTTTTTCATTGAATAAGCCTATGATGGTATGGTGCGGTGGATAGTCAGTTTGTGGTATTTGTGATTGCTCACGCTCTGAATAAACAAATGCAATAAGTTTGTTGAGCTTATCTATCTTACATCCTCTACTTATTGTCAAAAGTGAATCAAAACTTTTTGAAGAAATAATATCAGGAAAGAGAATAGGAAATTGATTAGTCCAATAATCTCTATCCTCATTATTCAAAATATCACCTTTATCTAGATAAAAACAATCTCTATCAATTCTTAAATTTTCAGATGAGGTACTGCTCATTTGCGAGCTAATTGATGATGAGCTTTCACTTAAAACTTCATTGCTATTACTAACTGAGCAGCTAGTAAGAATTAAGATGATTAGTAGAGAAGAAATTTTTTTCATATTAATCTATGCAGTTAATAATAAGATTTCTACCAATTTCTTTTGAGCCTGTTTCTAATTTTATTTGTACTAAATCTACATAAGTAGTTCCCCCATATTTAACTAATTGCAAATCTATCCCGTTGCAGTCTGTGAAAGGTAAAACTGTTTTCTGCGGAATGGTAAATTCTTTTTTCGAAGTAGTAGTGCAAATTTTTTCATCACATGACCAATTCTCTATAGATACAGAATTATTATTTTCTAAATCGTATACATAATAGATTCCTCTTCCACTTCTTATTTCATAAATCAAAATATTCTCTTTTCTATTTAAAGTAATCAACTCTACAATACCAGAAGGTTCAATTTGTCCTATATTCATTAACATGTTTCCTTTAGCTTCTTGTATTGAGTATTTATGTAAGCCAATAGTACAAGTATCACTGCACTTTTCTATTATTGAGTAAATATTTCCCTTATCTCCTATCATAAAATCTCGAACACTTACATCTTCTACGTTAGCATGTATCGATTCAGAATAACTCTTTAATTCTCCGGTTTTTTTGGAGATAAGATCATAAAATTGTAAAGTACCATTAGGGCCAATGAAATAAATCTTTTCTCCTGATAGACGGAACTTTTGCAAATCGCTTGTTGAAATCTGGCCTAGGACTTTTTCATGACCAAACTTATCTAATACTAAAATTTCATAATCGGAAATTTTACCGTTAAGCTTTACATATTTCATTATTAACAATCCTTTAGATTCCTTTGAGAGAATGTTTTTATAAGAAGTTGATGAAATATTTGATAAAGAAAAATCATTCTTTTTTATTGTTTTTTTCTCTGTCAGGTTAGAACAACCTGCTAGAAGAACGGTTAAGCTTAATATTGATAAGAGGACTTTCATTATAGAGGGAGGAAAGATTGAGCTATAGGATCCCATTTTTCAGTAGGATGTTCTTCTCCTAATCTTACCCATGCATTTCTACTGGAATCAAATATGATTCTTGTCATGTCTTTTATATCTTTCCCTTTTTCCCAGGCTTTCCAATAAGAAGGTGTAGAATCAGAAGCTTCATTAAGTAAGGCTGATCGATCATAAACTAACTTGATAGTAGTATCTTTGGGTACCAGGGCACCTAATATTTCATCAAATTTTACTGAATATCCTTTATTATCCAGAAGGGTATAAGGTTTTAAGTCTTTGCCTGCATCATAGGCCATTATATTGATTCCTAGTAACTCAATGACCTTGTATGAATCAATAGATTCCCAAGCATGATCTACATAAATATAGTTTACAAGGTGTAAATGAGATCCAAAGGCAGAATCACTTGTATACCAGGGTTCATTCGAATCCCTTTTCCTGTTATTGTTAATATCATCGAAGGTTTGTCCAGTGCCTCCAATTGTGCCAATTATTTCTCCTGGCTGAATTATATCGTTAACTTTTATAGTCTTTAAAGGATTGTGATTTTTGTCACGAATAGTAAATCCACCAGAGCCATCCGGATAGATTAACATGTGCATATATTCAGTGCGCCATTTAGTTTGATCAGACAATTTGTGTTCTATTGTAACAGAACCATATTTTTCATTAATACTAACAATTGAACCTCCATCAATTGCATACACAGGCATCCCTCTATCAGATTCTCCTGAATTAAAATTGATATCCAAAGCATGATATGAATGTTCTCCATGAAACCCTGAGCCCAGATCCCATCTCCAGCCCACAGTATTCCATTCTTCAGAGGGAGTGGCAGGATCTTTTACGGGAAAGTTTTTTAAAACAGTTTCTAAAACTTGGTTTTCAATCGCACGAATTCCTTCATTAGGATGTGTAGATAAACCAGTAAATCTTTTAGGCATATCTACCTGGAAATTACTAGTAACTCTATCTGATACGCGATTACCATTGGAATCTTGAGCTTGAACTCTTAATTGTACGTATATCCATGCTAATGCTGTTACGTCGTCAGCATTAGCTACAGGTAGCCTTTTTTGAAGCACCCAAACTGGAACATCAATAAATAATTGTCCTGTTAATTGTCTAGTTATAGCAGAATCATCTGCTAATGAAGTTCCATTCTTCATAATGTACAGATTGGCATGATGATAAGGCTTATCGGGAGAGAAATCTAAGTTAACACGTATATATCCATCATGGATTTTGTAAATTTGTTTATCCGTTCGAATTCCAACAATTGTATTTGGATTATTTACAGGATTAATCATGGTTCCAGCTCCGTTCTCGGAAAAAATATGTCCATATCCTTTAGAGATAAAAATTGTTCGTAAGGCTGCCTCTCTTTGCTCTGCCGGAAGACTTAATGCTTTTTTAATAGTAGATCCATAAATACCAGTTACTTTTCTGATAGAAAATAATTTTTGCTTAAAATCAGTGTCATCTATACGGAACGTCTGTGATGAAGATAATGAAAGCAGGCCCCGAAAGATACGGCTAACATGGCTATCAACCGTTACTCCATACATGGGTGTGATTGATGATAGCTCCCATTGTGTGGCTAAATTTAAATCAGAATGATAATCATAGTCAGTATCTAATTCTGGATATCCTCCTAAATCTTCTTCAAAATGATCAGGATCTAACACAGGACTGCCAGCTTGGAATAAAATTCCTTCTGTTAATAATCTTATTCTCTCAGTGCCTTCAATCACACTGCTAATTGGTAAGTTAGTAAGAGTTGTATAAGCTAACCGTTGTTCTTCAGTAGTGGCTGCATTTCTCAAGTTTTGTGCAGCTATAATCATATCTTGATTTCCCATGCGCTTTCCGATTTTTTCATATTCACGTGCAAGGAAAAGTTGATCCTCTCTGCCCGGCAACGGATAACTCCCCACCCACTCCAATTTCCCCGTCACCGGATTCACCCTCCGTATCTCATTACTCCTCGCCTCCGATGTAGTTCGGCGATACTCAAGAGTCGTTCCATCGGGACGAATGATTTCTAGGAATACCGTATCGCGTTCATGAAGAATGCCGACGTTGAAGGCGAGGCCGCGGCTTTGCTGAGGGTTGATGACGCCGGTGAAAATTTTCTGGACAGGGTCGGCGGTAGTGCCGGTTTGACCTACATGCACTTTGACGGTTACTTCTCCGGCTTGGGAGCCATCATTCCGGATCCGCCAGAGGGTACCCAGA
This sequence comes from uncultured Gammaproteobacteria bacterium, assembly GCA_964589835.1. GTDB lineage: Bacteria > Patescibacteriota > Microgenomatia > Levybacterales > GWA1-39-11 > JAUSNA01. The sequence goes on along the minus strand of CAZPUU010000005.1, from coordinate 15,726 downwards.
GTCGACCCGGCGACTGCTACGATGCGGCGGTTGATGACTCCGGAGGGCATCTCGGTCCATCCTTCTGTTTCATGCGGCTGTGCCTGCCACTGGAGCCAGTCTGCATCGAAATTGGGGGTAGTGGGAGGCAGTACATCTTCTGCAGCTTCTCCGCTTTGGGCGAAGTATGGTGCTTCAATGCGGCCGGTGCCTTGCATTTCTACGGCCAAAAATTCCGGTGCGCCTGGATGGACAATGACTGTGGAGCCGAGACGCGTGTAGTACTCAGAAGGGACTTCAAAGAGACCTCCTGCATTGATGTAGAGCAGCCGACGGATAGTGACAGAACCGCTTCCCATGAGGCGGGCTTCCAGGCGGTGATATTTGGAAAGATCAGGATTTCGTGTGCCTTCTGTAAGAACGCTATTTATCTGTACATCTTGTCCGCCGTAGCGATAGAGCACGCCGTTATTGCGTCCGGTATCAATGTAATTGAATGATACATCAGTGACCCATCTGGGAGCTGAGAGTTGACTCAGCTGTGCGTTGGACGCATTTGAAAGCGGAGCCCAATCCGTACGCACGGCAGTGCCATCTGTTTCAATACTCAGTCCTCCTACAAAGAGGGGAGATGCTTCTATGGAGTGTGTGAGGACGATGGAAGAAAAACCGCCATCATGCTGAATGGACAAAAGCCCATCGGGTCCGATGACTTTGGTTTCTACTTTTTGCTCCCCGCGATACACGTGTGCGGTGATGACATCGTTTGGATCCTGTGAATCCACTTTGCCTGTCACTTGAGTGACAAGTTTCCCAGCTCCTGTGAGATCTAGCATAGATGCAGCACCTGTCAGTTTTCTCACTTCTGTCATATCTTCCCAGCCTGTGGCAGGAGTCACTGCGCGGGTATCTATATTTCCAAGTCCGTAGCTGCCTGTCTGGGAATAGAGGGTGAAGCCGGTTACCGTTTTATCGATACGAATAGATCCACTGCCGCTCACGGGGAATGATTCTGTAGTTCCATCTGCGAGGTTCACGACCAAATTTCCGGTACCACTGGTAGTAAGTTGTGTGACATCGATGGCGGAAATATAAGCGCCATTTTGCAGTTGTACTTTCACGTAGCCATAATTGATCTGCTGCATCCAGTAGTGAAAGTTTTGAGTAGAAGCGAGTGTATTGGATGCCACTTTTAATTTATAAATATCTTGCACCTGGCTATAGCTGTAGTCGCGCACGCCGGTGTCTGTTTCTACGGTCACGTTTCCGAGGCCATTGACGGCAAATGTTTTGCGGAAGTCATTGGAAGTCTGACCATTGGCAATACCGCTTGCAGCGGCAATAGAGACAGGAGCGGCACCGGTAGATTCAATAGTTCCCAGGGCACGGTTCACATCGGCTCCAGATACAAGGCTTACTTTTGCAAAGGAAAGTGATCCCTTGAGGCTTGAAAGAGATACCGAGCCACCCAAATTGGCTAGAGCGAGGCTGACTGCTGGGCGAATGGTGTCTGCTCCTGTGACACTTCCTGCTAGTGATAGCGTATCTCGATTCATGGAAAGCCTTAGGGCTGCATCTGCGAGCGAAGCATCTACATAGGACCACAACCTTGCTTCTGTTTCCTGAGCCGCTTCACCTGCCTCAGCAGCCTGCAGCTCTAAAGGAGATACAGGACCGTTTGTACGAACTCTTTCTACGTATGCACGCCATGCATCCAGTTCCCATTGCTCAGTGCGATTGCCGTCGGCTACTGCTGTACGTAAATCTCCAATTTTTTGACCGGTCGCCAACAAAGAATCAGCAATGTCTTGCGCGGTTTCGCGTAGCAAAATCTCCTCAGGTGAGAGCTCAGGACCAGGAGTGTACGACAGAGTCCAAGAGGTTTCCGTGGCATCACCGGCACTATTCAATGCACTGGCGTTAGATCCTTTTGCTGATACTTTCAGAGTAATCAGATCATCTTTGGAGACGCGAGACAGAATACTTCCGCGTGTAAGATCTAGTGTTCCATTGGCAGTAACCATACCCGAGGCCAAAACGCGTGTACCGTTTGCAGACTTTTTTTCTAGCGTGACTGTGACTCCATCTCCTAGATTTAATTGCGCATCTTTTAATGTGGCATTCAAGTCTACCGTCCCGGATCCTGGGCTTTTCCAAGAAAGTACTGCATCTTTCTCTGGTCCTGGATGCACGACCGCCGTGTTTGGTTTCCAGGCCATGGAATATGCGGTGTGTGGATTAGTATCTACGTTGACTCCCATGAGGGTTGTAACATCCGACAGAGGCTTACTCATGGAATACCGAGCATCGTCCATGGTCATACCTCTCACATAATTGGGATTTTCGATACGGTTTTGATAGAAGTTTGTAGCGATGATCCTGGCACTTGCAATTCCGTTGATGGAATCAAACAAGCGGATCTGATACACGCGAGGGCTTCCATTGAGCCATGGCAAGGCAACCTGCAGAGTGCCGCTTCCTTGAGGAATATCTTGGCTATGATAAATCATACTTGGGTTTTGATCTGTCTGACTCATACCAAATACGCTTACTTGAGATTTCATACCTGCAGGCATATCTAAGTATTCAATCGAATATCCATTTCCAGTTGCTCGAATAACGTAGGAAGGAGTCATTGTGATTGTTTCCGGATCCGGAGCAGTCATGTAGCCATTTAAGCTCTGATTGCCATCAATGGCTGTGTTGTAGTTCCCCTGTGAGACTGAGTTACCCGATGGGTCTTGAACTGATACTTGCCAGGGATCGGCTATCTGCAGATTTCCGAATGCATTTCGGACATCGTACACAATGGGTGAGGTGCCATCGGGTACCAGACGATCTTCCAATTTTTCTACTCCTAGTTTCTGTCTACTTTGCTCAGGGGGTCTCATGGGCGTAAAGGGGATAAGAAGTACACTCACATCAAAACACGTCAAAAACCCCGGCATCAGGGCAACAAAGAAGGGTATGTTGGTCTAGATAGACTTTTTGGCTTCAGGAAGAGGTAAAATACGTTCTATGAGGGAGTGGAACGCCCTCCGGGAAAGTGGAGATCTTTAGAGGGAGATATGAGTGATGATTTTGGCTTTGGGTGGGGCTGGATGGGAAATAGATTAAGGAAATTCTGACCCAATTTTGTCACCCTGAGTAGCCCTGCGCGGGTGCGCTTCGATACGACCTCCGCTGCGGCTCCGGTCTACTCAGCGTGACAAAGAGCAGGGCGTATCGAAGGGTGACAAAATTACAACAGTCCTCCGCTATACTACCTACTACCAATGTCTCATCAGTCACCCCTCCACCACCAAACCCTCCTCCTTGTGGACGACACGAAGTACGTTCTAGACGCATTTGCTCCCGCTCTTCAGCAGCTCACCGGTCAATCCGCCGCGTTTCTTCTTCATGCACAGCAGACTGCAGAGCAATTGACTCAAGAAATCCTGGCACATAGTCCTCAAATCCTTCTTCTGGATGGCAATCTTTCCCAAAACATCAAAGGATATGGCCTGCTTCCGAATATCCTCAAAGCCAATCCAGATATCCTCTGTATTGGATTTTCCTCTGCAGAGAGTTTGCGATCCACCTTCCTTCAGGCAGGCGCGAAGGGATTTGTGTATAAGGATCCGGAAACAGTGGATTCCTGTCTGCAGGAATTGGAAGAAGTAGTGTCTGCGCTCATCAGACGAGAGGCGTGAGTTTTGTCTAGGAGGAATGATCGCGGAGCCTTGAAGTAGTGGACTGCCTGGTCGCACAATCGGGTTGATTCGTCTCTTCCCCCTTTTTTGTATGGATTTTCGAAAGACGTCCGTCGCGGTTTTAGTCTCCATTCCTTTTCTGGCAGGCGTTGTCATCGGCACGGCCGGGACAAGCGCTTTTGCTGCCCTTCGCGGGTCTGCAGTGTTTAGCGATGTGCCTGCGGGTTCGTACTACGACATGGCCGCAGGGGAAATGTATGACCTGGGGATCATGACCGGCACGAACGGCAAATTCATGCCAGGCGATTACGTGAACCGTGCGCAGATGGCCGTGATCATCAAACGTTTACGCGATGAAATGAACGGCATCGCTCCGGTGGTGGATGAACCTGATACGGGATCCTCCTCTTCATCCTCTGTATCCAGGTCCTCACGGTCTTCCAAGAGCAGCAGTAGTTCCAAGTCGTCCACCAACCCTGCATCCGGCACCTTCAGCTTTACCACGGGCACCTTCAATTTCCCAGAAACCGCCAGCAAGGCCACCTTTAGCGTAGTCCGAAACGGCGGAAGCAAGGGGACGGTGAGCGTGAAGTACGCCACATCCGATGAAAGCACCAAAGAAGGAGAGGACTACACAGCCAACGGCGGCACGTTGACATTCAGTGATGGAGAGACATCCAAAGTGATCACCGTAGGGCTGAAGAACGACACCTTGGGCGAGGGAAATGAGACATTCAAGCTCACCCTGAGCGATGCCACTAACGGCGCAGGACTTGGCACCAATGCTACGGCGACCGTGATGATCTTGGATGATGAAAAGCCAGGACCACTCCTGAGCTCCTCGTCCTCTTCTTCCACCAGTGGCGGCACAGCAGTGGCTGGCGCGGGGGAATTGGAATTTGCAGCTGTGACCTACGGCGCTATGGAACATGATGGATCCATGACTGTAACGGTCCGCCGTGTGAATGGATCTCAGGGCACGGTCTCCGTGAACTACGGCACATCCGACGGCACCGGGAAATCCAGCACGGATTACACGACAACCACGGGTACGCTGACATTCTCCGGTGGAGAAACCACTCAGAGCTTCACGGTTTCTTTGAAAGACAATGCCAACGTAGAAGGAAACAGGAAGTTCAATGTGGCGCTGAATTCCCCTTCTGGCGGAGCCATCCTCGGGAACCAAAAAACAGCAGTGGTCACCATTGTAGACGATGAAAATGGATCCACGGGTTCCGGCACCTTCAGCTTCACCACCAGTAACTTCTGGGGCAGCAAGGGAGCGCTGGCAACAGTGACTGTGCAGCGCCTGGGTAGCCCCAAGGGAACGGCGTCGGTGAATTATGCGACCTCGGACATGTCTGCGGTCACGAATACCGACTACACGCCGACCTCTGGCACGCTCACGTTCCTCCCTGGGGAAACGCAGAAGATCTTCCGCGTGCAAATCAGCTCCAATGCGAAGTCTGAGCGCCAGGTGCAGATGATCCTGACGAACGCCACCGGTACTGCGGCGCTTGGAACAGATAACACGTCCGCCACGCTCACCATTCAATGAAGCTCGCGGAGCGGACAGAAACGGCATACATGGCAACACCCATCGGGACACTGGAACTAACCGGGACGGAGAGAGGCATTCTCTCCGTCTCGTTTCTGGATGAAGAGAAGACTGGCACACCTCCGTCTTTCCCGGTGATGCAGCAGGCACTCAAAGAACTGGGTGAGTATTTCAATGGAACGCGTAAAGAGTTCACAGTTCCTTTTTGGACTGCGGGAACTGAATTTTATACGAAGGTGTGGGAGGAGATTTCCAAGATCCCGTACGGAAAGACCAAGCAGTACGGGCAGATTGCCGAATTCATCGGCTCACCCAAAGCGGTACGAGCAGTGGGGACGGCAGTGGGCCGCAATCGATTACCTGTGCTCATTCCTTGCCATCGAGTTTTTTCTTCCACAGAGACCGTGGAGAAGATCGGGAACTTTGCGTGCGGGGCGTGGCGGAAGCAGTGGCTGCTAAGGCATGAAGGGTTACAATAGCTATAATTCTATGATAAGAAGGGTAGTATGTACTTGATTTCATGAAGCGAAAATCCTATAATAACAAGGCTAAACCCACTGCCCTCTCGCCTAAAAACGGGACGGCAGTTTTAGGTTTAAAGCCAAAAAGAGTTTTTGTTTTTGTAGATGGAAGCAATTGGTATCACAAACTGCGGAAGCTCTTGAGCGCAGGAACGACAGAAATAAAACCGCCGGTAGATTTTGATCTGCACGGATTTGCAAAACAATTAATTGAACCGGATGTGCTTGTTGAAATACGTTATTACATCGGCAAAGTAAAACGTGTGAAAGGCGACATGAAGAGTGAGGCCATGTACGCAAATCAGCAGCGACTTATTGGTTTTCTTCAAAAGCAAAAAGTAGCAATCAGTTTTGGTCATCTGATCAATTACCCAGATGGGTCTTTTCATGAAAAGGGCGTGGATATTTTATTGGCGGTGGAAATGATACGGTTTCTACTGGAGAAAAAATATGACGTGGCATACCTCATCAGTTCAGATACCGATATGGTACCTGCGGTGAATGAATGTAAGAGGATTGGAGGAAATGTGATCTATGTGGGAAGCTCACTTCACGGCCAATCGTTCGGCCTTACAAAGGCTTGTAACAGAACTATTTTGTTGCAACCAAAGGATGTTCTGCCTTTTGTTCCGCCTCGAAATCTGTGAAAAATCTTTTATGAAAAAAGCCTCCGATATCGGAGGCTTTTTTGAGATTCAATCTTGAGGATTAGTCCTTAAAGATCTTCGTGGTCTCTTCATCTTCATCGTTACCAGCTTCAGCGGTGATGGTCACCGTGTCGCCATCATCGAGGCTGCGGTCAGCGCGGACTGTGACCTGGACTGTGCGGGTTTCATCGCGGCGGATGAAGATGCGGTCCCACTCTACAAGATCGCGGGAGTCATCGCCGTTATCGGATGCGGAAAGGAAGATCGTGTCTTCATCGAGGTTCGCCTCGATATCCACGTATTCATCGCTGCGGCCTTCGTTGCGCACCTGGATCTGGTAGGTGATGGTGCCTCCTGCTTCCACGCGGGAAGGGGAGCCGATGATGCGGACGACCATTTCCTCGTCGTCATCGTCATTATCATTGTCGCACTCATCTTCATCGTAGATCCAGCGGCCATTGCTGTAGTAGTAGCAATCATCGTCGTCATCGTTGCTGTTATTGTCATCGTCTACTTCGATATCTACTTCATCTGTTATGGTTTTTACGCCACTTCCAGTGACTTCTACAGACGTCGTGAGCTCATCGCCATCATCGGCGCTACTATCCAAACGTGCCTTGAGCGTGAGGGTCTTGCTACCGCGAGCAGAGAGGCGGATATCTTCCCATTCCACTTCCTCGTCATCGTCTTCGCCATCGTTGGAAGCGGAGCGGAACGTAAGGTCGGAATCGAGCTCAGCCAGCACGTCCACCGTGCGGGACGTAGAGCCGTTGTTCTTCAGATAGATACTGTAAGTCACCGTATCACCCGGTTCGAACTCATCGTCAGAAGCCTCGATGCGCACAGTCACATCGCTGCGGGAAGACACAGGTGTTGGCGTGTAGTACGGAGTGGAGGAGTAGTACGAGGACGATGCGCCCGTGTTGTAGTACGTGAAGTCCACACACTCTTTATTGTGGTTCCACTTGTAGCAGGTAAAACCAGGGTAATTGCGGTATGGAGCAGATGGATCTGCAGCCTCTACCGTTTGGATTCCTGCGGCTAGCACCACTGCAGCCAGGGCGGAACCCGTGAGTACATGAAGGAGTTTCTTCATACGGAGAAAAGAAAATAAGTAAGGAGTAAGCGTTGAGTAGATTAAAATACGTTGTTTTATGGCGTATTGTCAACCACAGAGCGGATTTTCGTCAATAGAACACCGGAACGAAGCCCTTACGAGGTTTAACGTGTCAAAGGGCGGTTTCTGCAGGAACTCTTGCGGAAAACCAAGGTTATGATGCGGCGATCTACAGCAGAGGAGCCGAAAAGAGTACGCTACCCTCCACTTCCTTTCCTTCCCCAATGTCTCTATGTGCGGATCTTGTTGCAGCAGTGGGCACAGGTGCCTCATGTGTAAAATCGTCGCTTTTTTGGTGGGTCTCGTCCTGACTCTCGTCACCCTCGTGGCCATCGGCGGCGCTGTCCGCACCCACTACGTAGGCGGAGCCTTCAGCTATGGCACGACCGATGCGTCCTTGGCTCTCCTAGTTCTGATCTTTGCCATCACCATGTGGCACAAAGTCATGAAGAAGAGCTGCTGGTGTCAGAAGTCCGGATGTGGATGCGGATCTTCCTGCAGTTGTGGCGGAAACTGTGATTGCGGACCTTCGTCTTCCGGCTCTTCAGTATCAGCAGTGCAGCCAAAGCCGATGACGATGCCGAAGGCACCGGTGAAGAAGAAGAGCACCATCACGCTCTAAATTTTGATTCTATAAAAAAACGGAACATGAGAGTGTTCCGTTTTTTTGTGATTTCTGCAGTTTCATATCCCAATAATTTCATTATTGAGAGCGGGTTTCCAACCCGCGGTGTTTGGCGATAATGGAAGCAATTCCTCCGAAGCGTCCCCACCCCCTATCCCCCTCCCCATAGACCCCATGCATAATTGCCTCTCTCACCTTTCACCTCCCCCTTTCCCCCTGTTTCAGCGCACGGCAGCTTCCAGACGGAAGTTGCAGAGAGCGGCGATGGAACGGAAGGTGTCGTTGTAGGTCTCTGTGGAGGATCTCCAGACACAGGACAGGATGCGGAATGTTTTCATCCTGCCAAAGGCATGTTCCACCGGGAGCCTGCGCTTTCGTCTCAGGGTGTTTGCCTGCTTTTGTCCTCGGGTCAGTTCTGGAGCAGGCCCCTTCTTCCCTACTCCCAGCGTATGACGCTTGTGGGGGATCCGCAGGTCATGATGGGGGTAGGTTTTTTGAAGACCTTCATATCCTAGATCCAGAAACTGCCTGGTTTTCTCCGGGATGAGAGAGGCCATGCCTTCTTCCTTGTACACCTCTCTGTCTTGCGTACCTCTGGGGTAGGTGTCCGAGACGTGGAGGATGCGCCCCTGGGGGGTGATGGTGATCTCCGTCTTCAGGGTATGACGGTGCTTGTAGCCGGAGTAGTGGGACTTGTTCACTCCTTTCTTCTTCGGTCTGCTTCGCTGCTGTTCCGTGCAATCAATGAGGAGTTCCCGGAGTTCGGGAACCTCCTGAAAGAACTCTTCCAAAGACCCGATCTTCTTTCTTCTCTTCGTTGCTTCCTTCAAATATGTGCCCATCTTGGGATCCGCCGCTCTCTCCACTAGAGGGGTGAGGCGATGGAGGAGACGGGTGGCGTTGCTCTGATCGAGACCGAAGATGCACCCGAGCACCTCATGGGTGAGGGCGTGACGCCAGGAGATCAGAAGGAGAAGACATTTGTCTTCCAGAGCAGTCAGACGGTACGGATGACCGGCACCCATGGCACGCTCCCTGATACGTCCCGACAGTCGTTTCTTCTCCGCCTGTTCCCACAGAGGTTCCAGTCGTCGGATCAGCTCCGTGCATTCCGGAAGCGTCAGACCCGTGAGGGAATGAAGAAGACGTGATTTGCGACGGAGTCTGTGGAAGGAGAGCATGAGAAACGAGGGAACAATGCTGTCCTGACGAACGAGGAACAGAACTATTACGCATGGGGTCTCTTGCGAGGAGAGGGGGAACTTTTGTGTCTAAGCTTTGTTTGATTTTTGATGTCTTGCTCCCCTTTCTCCTCGCAAGGGGAAAGGGGTTGGGGGATAGGGGAATGCCGGAGGTAGATACTTCAATAGCCACCGCAGGCAGAATGCCTGCTCTGATGGATGAAATTTACGACCTTTCCGATTGTACTTTCTTCACACCCTCCTACACTCCTCTCATGTCCTTCCTTACCAAAGCCGCTACCTACTTTCACTTTCTTCGGTCGCTCTACAGCGATCCAAGGACTCCTACAGGATCCCGGGTGCTTCCTTTTGTAGCGCTTTTGTACTTTATTTCTCCGGTGGATTTCATCCCGGATCTCATTCCTCTTTTGGGACAGCTGGATGATGTGACGGTGGTGCCGTTTCTGCTGATATTGGCGTTTTCGCTGATTTCAAAGCACGTGAAAACTGAGAATTGGAGCAAGGCTACGGGGGAGAATGTGTCGAAAAATGGCTCTGGGAAGCCACGAGGGGAGGTGATCGACGTGTGAGGGGAACTAGGAACTCGTGTACTAGGAACTAGGCCTTTTCTTATGATTTTTGCTAGAGAAAGGGAATTTTACTGGCTATACTGCGGCGCCTCTCCTTTTTTGGGAGCGGTCAATTTCCTACAAGCTACCAGCCGCAAGCTACAAGCTTGCTGCCAGGCTTCTTCTTTTCCTCTTACGTTATGGACATTCGCAACATCGCCATTATTGCCCACGTCGACCATGGCAAGACGACACTTGTGGATGCTCTGCTGACACAGGGAGGTGCCTTTGCGGCACATGAGGAAGTAGGAGAACTGATGATGGACAGCAATGCCCAGGAGCGCGAGCGTGGTATCACCATCTACGCCAAGAACACGTCTATCCAGTACAAAGACTGCAAGATCAACATCGTAGATACCCCGGGCCACGCCGACTTCGGATCGGAAGTAGAGCGCATCCTCCGCACGGTCGACTGTGTGTGCTTGCTGGTAGACGCTCAGGAAGGACCCATGCCACAGACAAAATTCGTGCTGAAAAAGTCGCTAGAGCTAGGACTCAAACCAATTGTGATCATCAACAAAATCGATAAGCCCGCTGCCCGCCCCATGCAGGTAGTGGACATGGTGTTCGATCTCTTCGTGACACTCAAGGCAACCGACGAACAGTTGGACTTCCCGTACGTATTTGCCATCGCCCGCGAAGGAATCGCCAAGCGCACACTGGATGAAGAGTCGACAGACCTCACTCCTCTTTTTGAGACTATCATGGAGAAAGTGAAGCCTGCGGAGCAGAACGTGAGTGCTCCTTTCCGCATGCAGCCTTCGTCCCTGGCGTACGATAACTACCTCGGCCGCATGGCCATCGGTCGCGTGTACGAAGGAGTGGCGAAGACAGGCGATAGCGTCTTTGTGAAAACGGAAGGCAAGCCGACGCGCCGCGGGAAGATTACGAAGATCTTCACGTACAAAGGACTGAAGAAAGTAGAAGTGCCCGAGGCATCTGCCGGAAACATTGTGATGATTGCCGGTATCCCGGATATTTACGTGGGTGAAACCATCACTGCCGCTGAAGACACAGAAATGCTCCCGGCCATCCGCATCGATCCGCCGACGATCTCCATGAATTTCCTCGTGAACGATTCCCCATTTGCCGGACGCGAAGGAAAGCTTGTGACCACCCGCCATATCAAGGCGCGTTTGGAAAAGGAAAAGGAGACGAACGTGGGACTGCACGTGGAGGAAATCGTGGGAACAGATAGCTACAAGGTATCCGGTCGCGGAGAGCTGCACCTCTCGGTGCTCATCGAGGACATGCGCCGCGAAGGGTTTGAGCTGCAGGTGTCCCGCCCGGAGGTAATCCTCCGTGACAACAATGGTGTAAAAGAAGAGCCAATGGAGCAGGCAATCATCGATGTGCCGGAAAACGTAGCGGGAACAGTCATCGAAATGCTCTCCCGCCGCAAAGGAGAGATGGTGGACATGCAGGTGCACGAAGGTCACACGCGTATGGAATTCAAAGTTCCTACGCGCGGACTCCTCGGCTTCCGCGGAGACTTCATCATCGAAACACGTGGCGAAGGAATCCTCACGCACTCGTTCATCGCCTACGAACCGTACAAGGGTGATCTTCCAGGTCGTCTGCGCGGGTCCATGATCTCCATGGCTACAGGCGAAACGGTTGCCTTTGCTCTATGGAACTTGCAGGACCGCGGGCAGCTCTTTGTGCTGCCACAGATGAAAGTGTACGAAGGCATGATCATCGGCGAGAGTGCCAAGAGCGATGACATGGCGGTGAATCCGCTTAAGGAAAAGAAGCTCACGAACGTGCGTGCCTCCGGAACCGATGAAGCCATCGTCCTTACGCCTATCACTCCTATGACACTGGAACAGGCCTTGGAGTACATCGGCAACGATGAATTGGTAGAGGTAACACCGCAGAATATCCGCCTCCGCAAGAAACTGCTGAATGAGAATGATCGCAAGAGGGCGTCGAAATAATCGCACCATTACAAAATTGTACAATCCTAGGGATACGCGATCCGCACGTCCCTAGGATTGTTGGAAATCGGCATCCTGTGTTGTATCATGCCTCTATGAAATTCTTGTTTCTAGCGCTCAGCCTTGGGTTGATGGGTTGTACATCGCCTGTCTTCGATGATGCATCGTCTTCCGTATCATCATCTTCCGCCGCCTCATCCATCATCACCTACGACACACAGACACACTGTGAAACAGCTACGGGAAAAACTTGCGATTACGTGATGTGCGATTACATCCCCGAAGGAAAAACATTTGAGGAAACGTGCGGGAAGGATTTTCAAGAAGGATGGATACCCGTCAATTGATCATTTCATCGTCTGTATCATCGTCAGTATCTTCCATCGTTTCCTCGCGGTTTTTCATCAAATGCGTCTGCACCCACGCTCGTGCTACGGATGTATCTTCTTCTGTAAGCTCATGGCCTGCATCTTGCACGTACCGCGTGACCACTGCTCCCGCTTTGGTGAGCACGGCCGCAAGTTCATCAGTCTGCTCCGGGGTCACAATCGGATCATTTTTTCCTGCCAGAATTAATACGGGGATTCCCGAAAGATCGGGAAGATTGCTCAGTGATTCTTCATCTAGCACGGGCATCGGCCGGAGCAGAATGGCGCCACACAAAGGATACGTATCTAGGAGGAGCATGCTGGAAGCAATATTGGCTCCGTTGGAGTAGCCCACTGCTAAAACAAAATTTGCATCAAAGTCGTAGACCTTTGCCGCTGAGTGGACGAAGGCTGAGAGCTCCGTGCTGCGGACTAAAATATCATTTTGATCAAACACTCCGTTTTGCGGCTGCTTGAAAAACCTCGTGACGCCGTATTCCTCTGATTTTCCTCGGGCGCTCAGGTCCGCACCGCCACCGGCGATCAAAGCGCCAAATGCCAAGAGATCCATTTCTGTTCCCCCGGAGCCATGAAGCAGGAGAAGGGTAGGAAGTTCATTATTGCCCGGGCGGAACACGTGCAGAAACGAAGGTTCGATGCGCGATGGAATGCCGCCTGAGTTCTTCTGCACTTTTTTGGCAGAAAGAGGCGGAAGCAGTACTTCTATGGCTTTTCGCTGGGATTCCAATTCTTCGGGCAGGCACAAGTTTTGCCCCAGCTCCGACATGGGTTCATCTACCTCAAATCCCGGTCCGTTTGTAGCTATCTCAAAAAGAATGCCGCTTGTGTCACGAATATAAATGGATTGAAAATATTTCCTATCCAGCACCGGACTCGCCTGAAATCCTGCTTTGCGTACCGTATCCAGCCAGTACATCTGATCTGCAAATGTGGTCTGCAGTGCCACGTGATGGATGGTTCCGGTCCCCATGCGAGAAGCCCATAAATCGGGCACTACGCGCACGTCAATAATATTTCCCAGGGTAGCCTTGATGCCGTCGTCCATAGCTAGGCGTGTCACCCTGTTATCCATTTCTATAAGCCTGAGCTCCAATGTATCTTCCAATTCACTGATAGATTCCACACACAGAGTGACATTGTGCAGCCCGCGGATGCTGTGCTCCTCCGGAATGGAATCATGCGTGATGCCTGGCCGGTCATCTTCTGCTGCCACAAGCTCGATAATAAGACCGTCGGGATCGTGAAACAGCAGTACGGAATCGCCGAATTTTTGCAGTGGCGGTTCGTACTTGATGTGATGCTCCAGACATCGCTCGATCCAGTAGCCGAGTGAGGCTTTTGGCACGGAAAAAGCGACGCTGAAGATTTGTCCTACTCCCTGGAGCCCTTTATTTCCTTGTGGCCAGCAAAAAAATGTCAGTAACGTTCCGGGCACTCCTTGGTCGTTTCCGTAGTACAAATGATACGTAGAAGGATCATCGAAGTTCACGGTTTTCTTCACGAGTCGCAGTCCCAAAAATTGCGTGTAGAAATCGATATTTCTTTGCGCATCGGAAGCAATGGCTGTGACGTGGTGGAGACCGAGGAGGGAAGAGGGCATGAAGGGATTAGGGATTAGGGATTAGGGAATTTCTTCTTTGACAATTTTAGCACTAGAGCTCTTATGTATTGAGACGTACGTCAAGATGGATTCTGTCAGAAAGGGGATTTGTGCGCGTCAAAGTAAGTATCTTTCCCCACTTACTTTTATGTCAAAAATTGTTGTAGCCTTGATTATCGCTGCTGTGTTCGGAGGCGGCTGGGGGTTCCTCTACTTTATCTTAGGATAATTTAGGATCGTGACGCGTCTGTGTGGGTAGGGGGATGGGATGCTCGGATGAGCCTATCCCACACCGCTTCCCACTCGCGCGTTTCTGGAGGGCATTCGATGAGAATAATATCCACTTTTTCTTGCTCCAATTCATGCAGTGCAGAGTAGAGCTTTGCGCCGTAGCCAGGCGCTGTGTCTGGCATCTGGATGTAGATGATGGAAGAAGATAGGTCCTCGGGTTCGTTGATGCACATGAGTCCTACTTTGTACTTTTTTGCATAATCTTCCGAGAGTGCGACTGCGTCTGTTTCCACAAGCAGCTTCGCGCGTGGAGCGTAATGCCGCTTCATCATCCCGGGGGATTTTAAGGTGTCTTCCTGATGTGAACTTGGCGACATTGTCTCTGGCGCAAACCCCAGCACATATTCTATTTCTTCCGCCAACACAGGACCCGGACGGAGGATTCGTGGAGGAGAAACCGTCAGGTCGATCACGGTGGATTCAAGCCCATCGAGCGTCGCACGGCCATCAATGACTGCGTCGATTTTCCCATCGAGCATTTTCAGTACGTGTTCTGCGGTAGTAGGGGATAAGTATTCCGATGGATTCGCACTGGGAGCGGCGACGGGAAATCCTGTTTCTTCTAGGAGTCCCAGCGCCACCATGTGGCACGGCATTCGTAGAGCCACGGTATCTCCGCCTCCGGTAACAATCGATGATAATTTGTCATTCTTTGGGACGATCAACGTGAGCGACCCGGGCCAAAAGGCGGAAGCCAGCGTATCTGCCTGGTTCGTCCATTCACCGGCAAGCTCCTTGGCCTGCTCTATATCTTTCACGTGCACGATGAGCGGATTTCTAGAGGGGCGTCCTTTCACCTCATAAATCTTTTTCACAGCCTCTTCATCAAATGCATTGGCGCCAAGGCCGTACACAGTTTCTGTGGGAAACGCCACAAGCCCTCCTGCTCGAAGAATATCGGCAGCTTCTTTCAGTGCGTCTTTATCTAACGCCGAAGGACGAACGGTGAAGACATGGGTTTTCACAGGCCGAGACTATAGCCGATGGAATGCTTGGGAGAAACCTGGGAACAGGGGATTTTCATCAAAATCATCACTTTATTGGCCTCTCTGCCCACCCTGGTTTCCACCGTTACTTCCATGAGGTCCAGCGCCATTGCCTTTACCGGATCCACTGCCGTTTTGACTGCCTTGTGTGCCGCCCATAAGAGAAAAGGGGAAAGAGATATAACTGTAAGACGTTTATAAATTTGCCTTCTGACAATATTTTGAGCTTCTTATTTCATCCCCCAGAGCGGGCATTCTGCCCGCATTGCTTTGGTATAACTTCATCTCTGGGAGCGGGTGTGTCCCACCCGCGGTTGTTTCACGAGAACCTCATCTGCAGCCACCAAAGGTCGGTACTTTCTTTTGGCTATCCACCTTCGCCCTTCATTCTTCTAGGCCACTAGAAGGCTACGGTGGACAGGCCCGCTCTCTGTCTTTATTGGTATTGGGAGGAGGGGGAAGGTGGTCGCCTGCCCTCCGTAGTCCACAGACGAAGGAGGGTGGTTTTGGGTTGTTCCCGTAAGCTGTTCCCTCCACGCGGGTAGTAGGATCTGGTTTGGACAAGAGGGAGACA
>CAZPUU010000004.1:0-37301 GCA_964589835.1 uncultured Gammaproteobacteria bacterium | reverse complement strand
CCCTCATTTTCAAGTCTTTTATCAAGAGCTGCATTTTTTTGCTTGTAATTTACTCTTTGCTCCTCAAGAACCAATTCTTTTCTTTCTTTCTTAAGAGTGCTTTCTGTTTCCTTTAGCTTATCTTGCTCTTCTGTTGCGAGTCGATTCTTTTCATCTTCGATGGTTTTTTTCAGCTCACTAAGTCTTGATTGCTTTACCTCTTCAAGTCTTGATTGTGCTTCCTTTCTTTTCTCCTCATCGATACTCGTTACTAGATATGATGCGTAATAAATGATTGACTCGAGCTCTTTTTGTGAGGTTCCAAGAAGTGTTGAAAGTTTGGATGGTGATCCTTTTGAGAACCATACATGAATAACAGGAGCAGCTAAAGTGATGTGCCCCATTCTCTCGCGTCTGACCCTAGAATAAGTGACCTCGACTCCGCATCTGTCACAAACGATTCCCTTATATCTAATTCTCTTGTATTTTCCGCAATAACATTCAAAATCGCGCGTAGGTCCAAAAATTCTTTCATCAAAAAGACCGTCTTTTTCTGCTCTAAATGTACGGTAATTGATAGTTTCCGGTTTTATTACTTCACCATATGACCAATTCTTAATATCGTCCGGAGAAGCAACGGTAATTCTCAGACCTTCAAAGTCTGAGATATTAATAACATCGTTTTTACGATTTGTTGTTTTTGGAGCAAATGCTCCGTCTCTATATTGTTGATTATCTTGTGGTTCCATATTTTTTACCCGAAAAGTTATTATATAGTTTTGCCTCAATTGAGGCAAGGACTATTCTTTGACTAATTCCTCCTCTGCCAGTTCTTCTACTGTTGGCTCGACTTCTTCTGCTGCTGGCGCTGCTGCAACATCTTCTGTTCCCGCTGAATTCATAGCATCGGTTTCTCCGGTTTCAACATCTTCGCTTTCAAGTGCTTGCTGTAACTCTTCGGCTTCTTTTTTTACTTCTTCAGCAATTTCCGGTGACTCCTCTTCCTCTTCTTCTGCAATAACGGCATGCGTAGGTTGAATATTCATACCCAAAGACTGAAGTTCACGGATCAAAACCTTGAATGATTCCGGAACTTTTGGAGTTGGAATATCAACACCCTTAATGATAGCTTCAAATGCTTTTGCACGTCCGGCAACATCATCAGATTTGATTGTGAGCATTTCTTGCAATGTATACGCAGCTCGATGTGATTCAAGAGCCCATACTTCCATCTCTCCAAGTCTTTGTCCTCCCATTTGTGCCTTTCCTCCGAGAGGCTGTTGGGTAACCAAAGAGTATGGACCGGTTGAACGGGCATGAGTCTTATCCTCAACCATGTGAATAAGCTTCATGATATATCCTATTCCGACAACTACATTATTCTCATATGCATCTCCGGTCCTTGCATCGTACATCTTTACTTTTGCATCCGCTGGAAGTCCTGCTTGCTTAAGAAGCGCAAAAAGTCTTTCTTCTTCTGTTTTTTCGAATACAGGTACTGCAATTTTATCTCCTAGTCTCTGTGCTGCCCATCCGGCGTGTGCCTCAAGAAGCTGACCCAAATTCATACGGCCAAGTACAGAAATTGGGGAAATAATGATGTCGACAGGGGTCCCGTCTTCGAGATATGGCATGTCGGATGCAGGTACGATTTTTGAAATAACACCTTTATTTCCGTGTCGTCCGGCAAGCTTATCTCCAACAACAACGTGGCGAAGCTGAGCTACCTCGATAAGAAGTTTTCGGATGGTTCCAGGCTCTAATTCGTCTCCCTTTTCTCTATCCAAAACCTGAACCGACGTAACGATTCCGTGCTCTCCATGAGGCATTCTTAGAGATGTGTCTCTTACCTCGCGTGCTTTTTCTCCAAAAATTGCTCTGAGTAATCTCTCCTCAGCCGTAAGCTCGGTCTCACCTTTTGGAGCAATCTTTCCAACCAAGATATCTCCCGGGTTTACCTCTGATCCGACAACAACAATTCCATCTTCGTCAAGATTTGAGAGATCTTCTTCAGCAACATTTGGAATATCTCTGGTCGTTTCTTCAGGTCCAAGCTTTGTATCAACAACTGTTGCTTCATATTTTTCGATATGAACAGATGTCAATTCATCGTCTTTTACCAGTCTGTCTGAAATAACGATAGCGTCTTCGTATCCAAGACCGTCATAAGATGCATAAGCAATGAGGAGATTTTTTCCAAGTGCCAATTCTCCGTTGTCAGTTGCAGGACCGTCAACCAAAACATCACCCTTCTTTACCTTTTGACCTGCAAATACGACCGGTTTTTCAGAAAAGTAAGTATTCTGAGCAGTTCTTTTGAATTTCTCAATTTCGAATTCGATCTTGCCGTCTTTACCGGTAATTTCAACCTTATTTGCATCTACAAATGACACTTCTCCATCAAACGGAGCCTTTACAACTCTTCCCATCGCCTCGGCAACTGTTGCTTCCATGCCGGTGCCTACAATTGGAGATTCGGTTTTGACGAGTGGAACAGCCTGACATTGCATGTGTGTTCCCATAAGGGCTCTGTTAGCCTCATCGTGATCAACGAATGGAATAAGAGATGCACTTGTTCCAACTACCTGACGCGGAATGACGTCGATATATTGAATTTTGCTTTGTTCGACTTCGAGATATTCTCCCCGATGTCTTGAAGGAACGAGCTCATCGACAATATACCCCTTTACATCAACAGCAATATCGGCATGAGTTATGTGTTGATCAGCCTCAACGTCTGCATCCAAATATACAATCTCGTTAGTAACTTTTGAAACCGTCTTGTTTCCTTTTTTCTCTTGAACTACTCTTCGATAAGGTGCCTCTAAAAATCCGAATTCGTTTACTCTTGCATAAAGAGCAAGATATGTTACGAGTCCGATATTCGGACCTTCAGGACTTCTTACAGGGCAAATTTTTGAATATTGGGAAGCATTGATATCCCGGATCGAGAATGATGCTCTTTCCCGTGAGATACCACCGGTTCCCATAACTGTAAGTCTTCTTAAATTATCAATTTCGGCTAATGGATTTGTTTGATCAAGAATTGCGGAAAGCTGAGAAGTTCTGAAAAATTCGTTAATAGCGGCAATTATTGGATGAGCATTGATAAAGTGAGAAGGTGAAAATATTTCTTCAGTTGAAGTCAAAGACATCTTTTCCTTGATGATTCTCTCAAGTCTTAGTGCTCCGACTCTAAATGCTGTGGTCTGAACAAGTTCTCCAACAGATCTAACACGACGGTTTGCAAGATGATCAATATCATCAACTTTTCCCTTACCCTGAGACAATCCGATAAGATATTTGACTATTCCGATAATATCCTCTACAGCAAGCGTTGCAACAGAAGGATCTACGTTTTCATTAAGCCCATTCAATTTCTTATTGATTTTGTATCTTCCAACCATCGACAGGTCATAACGTCTTCGGTCAAAAAAGGTATCTCTGAAATTTTGTCTGATAGTATCGATAACTACCGGTTCTCCGGGGTTTAATTTCTTGAATATTTCAATAAGAGCATCGGTAGATCCTTTTGCTTCATCTTTTTCGAGTGTATTTTTGATTATTTCTGCCGCACCCTCTGTATCTGCAAATTTATCATAAATTTCTTCATTGGTTTCGATACCAAGTGCTTTTAGAAAAACTGTTCCGAGGAATTTCTTTCTTCTGTCAATTCTTACAACAACCATATCTGTTCGCGTAGTTGAAATCTCGAGCCATGATCCATGAACAGGACGTAGCTCTGCCGTATAAAGGGTCTTTCCGGTGATTGGATCCTCTGCCCCGGTAAAGAAGACACCGGGTGATCGGACGATTTGATTGACAATTACCCTTTCTATTCCGTTAACAATAAATGTAGCTCTGTCGGTCATTTTAGGCACTTCGCCTAAGAAAACCTCCTGAGTTACTTTCTTACCGGTTTTTTTGTTAAGAAGGGTTGCTTCAACTGTCAGAGGAGAAAAATAAGTAAGGCCTTTTTTCATGGCCAACTCTTCGGTAATTTTTGGTTCACCAAGTTTGTAGGCACCAAGTGAGAGTTCCCAATTCTTACCGGTGAAATCTTCGATAGGAGAAATTTCTTCAATTACTTCGCTTATACCCTCACGGATAAACCAGTCATATGACGCTTTTTGAATCCCCAAAAGATCCATCTCGGGAAGCCTGTCAACAGTCTTTCCCCAATATTGTCTCGTTTTATTTTGTTTTACCATCGGAAATGCTATGGAAGTCGACTCTAAGTACACGAAAAAAAACGATGAGCGTAAAAACACCCATCTTTTTTTACATGTTGTTTACATATACAGTATTTGAGGTTTCTTGTCAATACCCCTTTTGTCAGTTAGGTTCAAAATTAATTCAGGTATTTTTCGATATTTTGATTGTGCTCGCTTAGGGTTTTGGCAAAATGAACATTTCCTTTGTGATCATGAATGTAAAAGTAGTAATCACTTTGAGCAGGATTTACCGCTGCCTTTATAGCCTCTATCCCGGGGTTTGAAATTGGACCTGGGGGAAGACCGGGATTTTTATAGGTATTATAAGAAGAATTCAACGCCTTATCGGCTCCAGTAGGCACTGTCCACCATTTTCCTGATGAATCTTTTCCTTTAATGTATTGAAGAGTTGCATCGATATCAAGCGCCATTCCGTTATTTAGTCTATTGGTTATCACCGATGCTATCATTGGTTTTTCATTGTCCCTTAATGCCTCTCTTTCGATCAGGGAAGCCATAGTAACGATTTCGTGTATTTTTTGAGTAGTGCCAGTAAGTCCGATGCCTTCTATCCGTGTATTAAATGTATTCTTCATAATTGAAATAATGGTAGCAACATCAGCATCCTTGGGGATGAGATAGGTATCCGGGAATAAATAACCCTCCTCGTTTTCAAGTGCTTCAACCCACGAGTCATTATAGGTACCGATATTTGCTTTTAATGCATCGGCTATCTCGGCCGCTCTGTATCCTTCAGGGATAGTTATCCAAATATCTTCTGAACCACTCTTTAACGTTTTCATAATGGCTTCCAAATTCATTGAGGGAGATAATTTATACGATCCTGCCTGAACATCACGATCGAGATTATTCATCTTTATATATATAAAGAAAACGACCGGATCGCGGATAAGCCCTTGTTCTTTTAGATCGTTCCCAATGAGTCTAACTGCCGTTCCTTTTGGGATAACAAAACTCTTCTTTGTAGTGTCTTTCAAATCAACCGCAGTAAGACCGTTATTCCACCACAGGAAAATTCCGATAAATATGACTGTGATAAGAATGAGTACAATAACGGGCTTTCGCATGATTTTACCTATTGTATCACACGGTTTACAGCTGACTACTCGATGTCGTATATAGGAAACATTTGAAGCGAATCGACACCTTCGGAAAGTCTGTGGTCTGTCTCACTATACATTTGATATAGAACCTCAGAATGACTGATTTTGTCACCGACCCTTTTGTGTAAAAATAATCCAGCTTTTCTGTCTTGCGGTGCACCCAAAACTTTGGCAATTATAGATACATTGTGACTATTGATGTGAGTAACTACACCTGATTTTTCTGATTTTATCTCTTTTGTTTTGGGGCCTGCGTGTAACTTGCTTGAAAGTATTGTTGGATCCCCTTTCTGTGCTTCAACGATTTCCATCATTTTTGTATGAGCGCGTCCCGAAACCAAAATGTCGGTAGCCCAAGAAAGAGTCGAATCAAATCTTTTAGCATCCGTCTTTATCTCGTCGCTTGCATCGGGCAAACAAAGTGCCAATAATTCGGAGGCAAGATGCAACGACTTTTCCTCAAGCGGAAGTGGGCGAGTGGGATCCTGCTCCAGCACTTTCAGCGCATCTGCTGCCTCAAGTAATGGACCTATTCCATTTCCTGCAGGCTCCACAGCATGAGAAATAACGGTTTCCATCTTGATATCAAATCTACGTGCCAAATATTTAAATTTACGTGCCAATGCTTCGGCATCTTCTCTGTGATGCACTTTCATTGTTTTACCGTATGGAATGTCAATCACTACATGATTTGAACCGAAAGCAACCTTTTTCGCCATGACAGACACCAAAATCTTGTCAAAACTTTCAAGGGCGAGCGGTTCTTCAACATGGATAATTTCATCATCGGCAGGTGCAATTTTAAAACTCCCCCCCCACACAATACACGCATTCGTCTTTTTTACGATCTCATAAATTTCTTTTTCATCAAATGTAACCTGGGCGATTGTTTCCATGGAATCTGCCGTCCCTGCAGGAGTTGTAATTGCCCGGGAAGAACTCTTTGGAATAAGAAATCCGGCTGATGCAATTATTGGCACGATCACCATGGTAGCCCTCGTCCCCGGAAGTCCGCCGATAGAGTGTTTGTCGGCAACAATACCTTCAAATTTCAGTCTTTCGCCGGTTTCAACCATTGCTTTTGTAAGATAATAAATCTCATCATAGGTAAATCCCTTAGAATATCCGGAAGCGGCGAAATAAGTAGTCAATACATCACCCAACCTGTCATTGGCAATCTCATCCATGATCGAATAAATTTCCTTATAGGAAAGCTGTTTCCCGACCAGTTTTTTTTGTATCGCTTTTAGTGCTTGTTCGTTTGTCGACATATGTTCTACCCTCCACCTTTTATTGACTCCAGAGCGCTTCTCATAAACCCTTTCATGATACGCATGAAATGGTAAAAGAAAAAAGTGATAACCCTATTGACCGATGGCCAAATGTTGTAGAAAAAACGATAAATACGGTCTTTCCAGATTTGCAGTTGTTGCTGTCTTTGTAACTGCTGATCAGTCGGATATTGGGATGATAAAGTATTGTTCGGGTCCATTTTTTAACTATAAACTATAAATTACTCACTATAAACTAACTTTCAAGACTTGCCCTCACAACCAATCTTTTCCAAGTAGTTCCCGGAGGCGTACAGGTCACAATTGTTATATAGCTGTTATCATACGATTGAGAAAAAATGTTTGGATCATTTGAGCTCATAATCGAAATCCCATAGATAGAATATTGATACTTTTTTCCATTCACTGTAAGCACAATTTTGTCTCCCTCTTTTAATGTGTGGAGACGGGCAAAGATAGCAGTGTAGTTTTTAGGATCAAACCATTGAGGAAGTGTAGAATGACCGAATATCACAGAGGTGCCTTTCTCAACCGGACTTTTTGAAGTTGAAAAATATTGAACCAAGTGTTTTGAAAGATCAAAATCCACAGAAGAAACTTTTGCATCATCTATGCCTTGTGAAGGAATTGAAAATTCATACTCACTCACTTGTTGCGCTTGAGCCGTATGATCATTTTTTTGATACGGGAACCAATTACGCGCATCTTTGTAATCAGCAGTAACATTGGTAATTCCACTCGTGAATAGACCGGCGATAGAACTTCCCCCGTTGAGGACAAACCGCTGAGGCAAGGGTGCCTCTATATTTCCTCCTGCAAAAGCTGCTGAAAGATAAAGATGGTACGAAAGTAAAGGAAAAAAGAAATATAAAAGCAAAGAAATACCAATTCCCACACTCAATAATCCTGCAAATTTTCTTTTTTTCCGGAAAAATTTCTTCCCTTTACCGTATGAATAAGTATGCATTATGTTATTCCTGTGCTTTTTGTTCGATTTCAATATTATCTTTATTCAGAGGTAAAATTTGTGGAAGAAATGGAATGTTACCTGTGAATTGAATAGCAATATCGGAAACTCCTGATACTGATTTTAACTTAGTTATTGCATCATCCTTCGTCTTTCCGCTTATTTCCTGAGGAACTGTTTCAATTTTCAATTGCGGCTTAAAAACTGCGTTAAATGAAAGTTTTGCACTGATACTATTTTTACTTTGCTTGATGTCTGTTATCTTTATCGAACTTTCATTCCCGGAAAGCTTAAAATCCGCAGGCACATCAAACTCATCTGAGGAGGATATAAAATTGGCTAGTTCATCTTTTTTATACACACCAAGCGAATAATCTGCGGTTGCAGTGAGTTTTACCGTCTTTGCTTGTTCGTTCTCTTTCCTGTCAAAGTTTTTTTCTTTAAAAGTGATTGACAAATATGATGGAACCAATGCTTCATCGGCCGAAAGTTTTGAGGAAGCAGCATCCTTTGCTTTATCAAAAAGTCTTTCAGTTACCGACTCCTCAAGCCCCTGTAAATCCTTTTTGGAAACTATTTGAATTTCCTCTTTTGTGCCACCTGAAAAAGCACTGTCATTACGTCCGAATACTGTTGAAGTCGCAATACCTTTTATTGTGAAGTTTGTCTGGGAGGGAAGGTTATATTCTTTCCCGAAATTTGAGGCAGTAACTTTTGCCTGGGCGCTTGAAAATGAAGTAGCAAAAGAACTTGTGGAAGCAATATTCACAGAATCGTTCAATGTAAATTCAAGATTATTTGAAGAGGTGATTGTCGTTCCTTTTTCTATCTGTTTTGGACTTTCGGATTTATTAAAAATTGTAATACTCCCGGTTGCTTTTTCACCCGTATCTTTTTGTCCGGTTGTCTCTTGGCTTTGCTCACCCTCAACTGTTTCATTCACTGTTGAAATTCGTAAAGTTTTCCCCTCGAAGGAAGAATTCCCGTCGGTCGTCAGAGTTATTGCCATCGCATCTTTTGTAAATGCTTTTTGATCGGTAAAAATAATAACTTTAGCCTTCAAAATAACCGAATAATATGCGGTAAGAAGAAGTGCTACCGCAACAAGTGCAGCAAATGGAATGATAAGCCTTCTACCCGTACCAAACATCTTGAAAAAATTACCGACCGATTTAGGAGTAATGAGTCCCGAAAGATACCCTATTACACCCCCGACACCGTTCCTTTTTCTCTCCATATGAGGTGCTGGCTCCTCTTCCTCAAATACTTCTTCTCCTCCCTGCTCCTCATCAATTTTTCCATGGTGTCTTACAAGCGGTTCTTTTTCCTCCGTAAATTCAAAATCTTGGGAAGATGGAGTCTCCTTTTGCTCTTCTTCTACTGGCTCTATTGCAATATCCTCGTCTTGCAAAAAACCGAACGAATCGCTGCTTTGTGATACGGTCTGCTCAAATTCTTCCCGCTCCTCAATAGTTGCAACAGCAACATCCCCCCTCACCGTAACATTTAGTTGCGTCGCTACACCGTTTATAATAGCTTCATTTTCAAATCCCTTATCTAGGATTGCTACCTGCGGCAAATGCATGAAAGACAGATCTTTTGTCCAATGATGGGATAAAAACTTCTGAGAGATTTCCTCTGCCTCTTTATTGTGAAGAAGAACAATTTTTGAAGGGAGAACATCAAGTTTTGTCACACTACCCAAGAGTCTTTCAACAGTTTTTTCAACTCCGTCCATTATCTCTCCGGTTTTAATGTCTATAATATTACCGCTTCTGGCAACAAACACCGTGAGATATTTTTCTGCAAGCTCAACAAAAATACCACTTACAGGCACCCCATCTTTCTTTTGCAAAAAGGCAATTATTGCCTCTATTGAAACGATAAATCCCATGGGAGTTAATGCGAGCTCTTCACTTACTTTTTTGAGCTGGGAAAGTCTTTCCTGTTTTATTTTCCCTTCGTCAACCCAGGAATAAGGAACTGCAAAAATGGTTTTTTCAAGAACCGCCCCCTCAGGCAAACTCATTTCGAGGCGAGATATAACATTGTCACAGGCGATAACGAGATCCTCTACCGAAGCGTTTTCGAGGTCAAGAGTTACTTCGTGTGAAGCAAGAATTACAAGATTTTTTTCTTGTTCTTTAAAAAGGATAGAGGATATTTTGTCAGTTTCAAAAATAAGAGAAAGAAAGAAGTCGGTCTTAATTGTTTTTGTTAAAAAAGGTATTGCAGGCAGTTTCATAAGTCGCGTTAGATTACAGATTTCGTGAATTGCAGGATTCTTTTCACAACCTACACACTATTACTATAACCTATGTTACTTTCACATAGATACGGCGCACCCCACGGGCAACGCCTTCTTCTTTAAGTATATCAAATGACCGAATAGTACCGGTGTGCTCAACATGAGGTCCTCCACAAAATTCTTTTGAATAATCCCCTACGAAATATACCTTTACCCTCTCTGCATACTTATCATCAAAAAGGCCAATAGCATGCATATCTTTTGCCTTGTGCAAAGGCATGATCTCAAAATGTACCGGCAAATCCTCTTGAATTTTTGCATTAACAATTTCTGTAACCCTTTTTAATTCATCATCAGTTAATTTTCTATCAAAAGTGAAATCAAAACGTACTCGCTCACTGGTGATATTACTTCCCGTCTGATGAACAGAATTACCCAGAACATCTCTAAGAGCCTGATGCATCAAGTGTGTTGCCGTATGCCCTTTGACGGTAAGATCCGAGTGATCGGCAAGACCTCCAGCAAATTTCTGTTGTGCACCCGCTCTGGACAATTCTTGATGCTCTTTGATTTTTTGCGCTAATTCTTGGTCATCAAAAGTATATCCAAGACTTTTTAACTGTGTCGGTCCCAACCCGAAAGAAGTTATTGCCTTAAAAGCAACATCTGCAGAAATAAGGGTTACCCCCATCAATTCATCACCAACTTTTACCTCATCGGAAGTCTTTGCGATTTCTTTTTCGATCATTCTTTTTCCACCGGCAAGTGCCTTCTGATAGGTATTTTCCTCTTCCAAAATTGTATTCTTTATCTCCTCAAATTTTTCAACGAGCACAGGATCGGTATCTTTATATTGTTCGACTATTGACTCTAGAATTGGTGAGATGTCGCTGCCTTTCAGTAAATAGAAATTATCAAGACCCCGTCGGATAAGTCTTCTAAGAATATACCCCTGCTCCTTATTTGCAGGCTTTACATTGTTTGAACAAATAAATACTCCACCTACAAAATGATCAAGAATTATACGCATTTTATGTTCATTTTTATTGTACGACTGACCCGTTACCCCTTCTATAACCTCAATAATTGGCTTAAAAAGACTTGCGGCAAAAACATCCTGCTTATTTTCAGTCGCAGCGACTAACCTTTCGAGCCCACCCCCAAAATCAACATTTTGCTTCGGAAGGTTTTGAAATCCATCTTCTGACTTTACATACTGCATGAAAACCGAATTTCCGATTTCCATATACCGTCCACAATCGCAATTGACATGGCATTTCTCACCAAACTCAGGATTGTGCTCTGTTCCAAAATCGTAAAAAACTTCAGTATCCGGCCCCCCCGGCTCGCCAACAGGCATTTTGTCAGGAGTTCCCGCACGCGACCACCAATTTTTCTCAACTCCGTATTCAAAAATTCTTCCTTCTGGATTTATACCTTTTTCTTCAAATAATTTTTTCCAGATATCATAGCTTTCGGTATCTTTTTCTATACTTTCGTACCCTGAAAAAACGGTAACGTATAATTTGTTAGCATCCAAACTTAATTCATCGGTCAAAAACTCAAAGAACCACGGGATTTGTTCTTTTTTAAAATAGTCTCCTAAAGACCAGTTCCCAAGCATTCTAAAAAATGTGGTATGGCGGTTATCTCCTATTTCGTCGATGTCTTGCGCTCTGAAAGAATTTTGCGCATTAACGAGACGCACACCTGCAGGGTGCTTTTCTCCAAGCAAAAATGGTACGAGTGGTTGCATTCCTGAGGAAGTAAAAAGTGTAGTTGGATCATTGAGAGGCACGAGTGAACTATTCTCGATTCTAACATGTCCCCTTTTTTCGAAAAATTTTACATACTTTTCGAGGATATCGTATGCCTTCATAGTGCCTCAAATTGTATCATACTTTTCGAGGCTGAACAAAACCCTACATGAGTTGTGCAAGCCGCAAGTTCCAATCTTCTCCTTTATCATTCACAAACTCCTTATGTGGAACTTTTATTTCCTGCCAATTTTTCCTTATATAAATGTCTAAAAGATTTTCTGTAAAAAAATGGTTTTTTCTTTTAGCCAATCTTTTTTTGTGTATTTCAGGCGGAGCAGTTACCAAAATAAGTCTAATATCGATATTAAAGGATCGCAATATAAATTCGCGCGATATATTATCGGGAAGACTGTCGGCAACCGCGATATCATGATGATGTTTTTGCATGTTTTTTATGTGATCAACGATCCGTGTAAGTTTTAGCATCCTATCTTGAGAAGTAAATTTATGTGTCAGGAGCTTTTTGCGATCTTCTTCAGTCAAAAAATCGTCTGCATCAACATGGGGAAATTTTCCAATTAACGATAGTTCACGTGCGCAGTAATCTTTTCCAATTCCCGGGTATCCAAAAAACCAATAGATCATATTGTTATTATCAGTCCAACTATTATAATACGTGAGATATGCATGAAAGGAGCAGATCTTTTATAAAAAGAGTGACAAATGAGGCATTAGGCTGTGCTGTATATGGTTCCGGAGTATTTGGAGAATTACTATTTATAGCCGGGATGCTAGAAAAAGATGCAGCTGATTCACAACTTCATAGATATGAATCATCGTTGCCGGCAATTACGCAAACTGTTGGACCAGTAGAACTGACAGCAAATCAGAAAATTGCCATTCTTGAAACTGCTGAGGCAAACGATCAAAGCGATAACGGAGAGAAGCATATGCTTCTTGGAGTGGGGCTGGCATCGGTTGCCCTCGTAATAGAGGGAGCAAAAGGCTTGGAAAAACTGGATAGAAAATATGGAATTTAACCAATGTATGCCCTAAGGGGGCACTCCAAGTGCTTACAAGAGGCTTTGCAGTACTCCCGACCGTACCAAATCAAACACAAGCCAAATTGACGCCAATCCTCTTTTGGGACAAGTTCCATAAGATCCTTTTCGATTTTTACGGGATCTTTTTGAGCGCTCAATCCGAATAAATTCGCCAACCTGCGGACATGGGTATCGACAACAATCCCCTCTGATATTCCGAATGCTTCTTGCAATATAACATTCGCTGTTTTGCGACCGATAAATGGGAGAGCAACGAGCTCATCCATCGTCTGCGGCATTTTCCCGTGATATTTGTCCGACACAATGCTTGCTGCTTCCAAAATTGCCTTTGCTTTTCCTTTATGGAAATTTATGCTTTTGATATCCTGATCAAATTCTTCAAAGGTTGCATTTTTGTAGTCTTCCAATTTTTTATATTTCCGGAACAATCCCTCCGTTACTTTATTGACACCCACGTCGGTCTGCTGCGCGGACAATGCAACAGCTACATATAGCTCCCAAGGATTAGAATAGTGAAGCGGA
This sequence comes from uncultured Gammaproteobacteria bacterium, assembly GCA_964589835.1. Lineage (GTDB taxonomy): Bacteria > Patescibacteriota > Microgenomatia > Levybacterales > GWA1-39-11 > JAUSNA01. Next base: position 24,131 of record CAZPUU010000004.1, on the reverse strand, counting down.
GTTTTTGGATCGGGAAATAATTTCTTTAATTCCTTTATTATCTTTTCCGCCTTCTCCTTTTGCATAAAATTAATCAATTATTTTAGTGAGCTCCTGGCCAAGTTTTTTTTGGCTGTGCCGTATCATGCTCCTTTTCAATACGTCTCCCTTTTCAGCAATGATTTCTTTTTTCAATATAATGGGCGCTCTTATTACTTGTATATTTTTGGGCAAAGATATTTCCGATAAATCATCCTCGACAGGCCGTGAATCCTCTTCTTCATACTTTTTCAGGACGCCTTCCGGATATTCCAGATCATTGTTAACAAGAACAACATCGATTCTCTCAAGAGGCATGTACTTCTTAATATCTTCCAGATAATCAGATGCCTTATAATTGTACGCCTCTCCATATTTTGTCATAAGATTTGTTATAAAAATAATTTTTGCGTTTGACTTTAAAAGTGCAGGAACTACCCCTCCAACTACGAGATTTGCAACCGTATTTGTGTAAAAATCACCGGGTCCAATGATTATGAAATCTGCTTCAAGTATTTCTTTTTCCGCTTGCGGATTGATTTTTGCAGTTGGGGTTGTTGTCAAGTTTTTTATCCTGAGCTTTCCATCGTGTTCCGGTTCGTCAATAGCATGCTCACCCGTAATTTTTAATCCGTTTTCGTATTCGGCAACGAGAGTGATTTTATCGTAAGAAATGGGAAGTATCTTGCCCTTCACCGAAAGCAATTCACTCGTAGCCTCAATAGCTTTTTCCTGAGAACCCACGATGTCGGTAACTGCAGCAAGAAATAAATTACCAAAGGTCATTCCGCTTATTCCGTTTCCCTGATGAAATCGATAGGTAAAAAGTTCCCGGAGCAAAGACTGTTGGGATGTAAGGGCAACCATCGCGAGTCTGACACCTGAGGTTGGGAGTAGTCCAAATTCGTCACGTAATATCTTATTCGAACCTCCATCGTCGGCCATTGTAAGTAGAGCCGTGAGATCGTACCCCTTTGATTTGAGAGAAGACAGAACGGTAAATGTCCCTGTTCCGCCACCTAAAACAACAACCCGTTTTGACATACGCATGAAGCATTGTATACCTCTTAGAAAAAACAATCAAACCTCAACTCAGAAGTTTTATATAACCGCCTTTATATTCCGGATGGATTTTTCTATACTCTTCCCCATGCCCAATATCCTCAACTATTGGGGTATTTTTACTGCAAAGACCGTTTTTTACACAGTCCTCCGGAGTCCATACGTCATACTGAATATCGCAGAGGTTAACAAATTTCTTAACGCCCATTGCTTTTGCACTTACTCCACGATTTGCAGCAACACATCCGACACCTACTATTTTTCCCCCCGCTTTTTCAACTGTCTCAACGGTCGCTTTAATTGAAAACATTTGATTTATCATGTCCTCCAAAATCAAGACCTTCCGCCCCTTAACAGCATCGAGAAAACCTTGCCTCTCAAATGCAAATGCCTTCACATCGCTCCCTTTTACTTTATCCGCCCACACCCCTTTTACCTCTTTTTTTGTCAACTTTGAGAGATGGTATGCACCCCAATGTGAAAAGGGAATCGCCCCAACAGCGGGTGAAACAACTACCTCAACACCCAAATCTTTGAATTCCATCACTAATTCCCGGATCATCCTGCTCACTAAATTTACGTGAGGAAGAAGTGGATCGATATTACAATATCCGGCCAGGTGTTTACCGCTCACCCCAACAAAATGGCCTTCATAAATACATCCGACTTTTTCTAATTCTTTTTTCGCGTTCATGTTACAAATATTTTTTAATTTCTTCAGAAAGTTTAAAAGTCTCTTCTCTTGCTGCTTTTGCAAAATCTGATTTCTTCGATGCAAAAATTATACCTCGAGAAGATGAAATGATAAAGTTCCTTTTTGCATATTTTACTGTTTTTTCCAAATCTCCTCCCTGAGCCCCAATCCCGGGAATGAGCAAAGGAATTTCACTGTCAATATTTCTTATTTCCAATAATTCCTCGGGGTATGTTGCCCCCACAACCAACCCTACAGTACCATTCTCGTTCCAACTTGATGATATCTCTTGGGCAACAATTTGGTATAGGGGAATATCTTTTGACAGGATATCTTGAAACTCGCCGGCACCCAGATTTGAAGTTCTGCAAAGAACAAACAATCCCTTGTCTTTTCTTTTTAAAAAAGGCGAAAGAGCCTCTTTTCCTAAATAAGGGTGCAAGGTAATTGCATCAGAGTTTAAAAAATCAAAAGCAAATTTTACATATCCCTCGTTGGTATTCCCGATATCCGCACGCTTCGCATCAAGAATAATAACGACATCCGGATATTTCTGCTTTATGTACTCAGAAGTCTTTTGAAGTGCTTCGATTCCCTTTATGCCCATTCCTTCGTAGAATGCTGTGTTTGGTTTGTATGCAGCAACCAAATCGAAAGTTGCATCAATTATTTCTTTATTAAATTCAAAAAAATCAACAATTCCTTCGGGTAAATTTTCCATAACCGGATCAAGTCCGACACAGATAGATTTCCCCTCGTTCCATTTTTTTTTAATTTTTTCGTTAAAGTCCATTTTTTACAAAAAAAACTGCCCCTTAGGCAGTTTTCAAACTATAAACCACAACTCATAAACTATCAACTATTTTTTCCGAATTCCGCGAAATAGTCTTTTTCTGACAGGTTCTTCTTTCTTCTCCATAGACATTTTTGGAATGTCTACATTTCTATCCTCCATATGATTTCTTGCACTCTCTACTTCTCCGCTCATCATTTCTTCCTCTTCTTCATCTAGTATTGCCTCGATATCATCAAAATTGATTGTTTTTCCAACATAATCAAGACCGTAGTCAGCAACATCTTTTAGAATTTGTCTTCCTCTTTTTGTACTTATAAGAGCACCAACCGCACCTCCGATGAGAAGTCCAAGTAAAAATCCGTTGGGTCCACCTTTTTTTTCTTGCATACTAGTCTTTTCTTTTTTTGAACAATGACAGCACTTTGACTATAGAGCCCAAAGTTGTAGCTCCGCCAAAAATATTTGATACGGAATGAAGCGAAGTGCTAACCCCTTCGGAAACGTTCTCAACGTCTTCGAGAATATTGTTGGTGCGGCGTATTGTCTGACGGAGATCACGGAGGATATAAAATACCTGTATCCCCAAAACTACAAAAAGTATAGTCAGAAGAACAATGACGAATAGTAGGACAGCTTGGACAGTATCTATCATAGTTCTTCAGCCTATCACGTGAAAAATACGGAGTCAATATAACAAAGTGTATAGAAAAATGGATTCTATTATTCTTCCATGTATAATTTAACTTATGTCTGTTTTGTCAGTAAAAAATTTAACAAAGACGTTCGGAAAATTCACAGCTGTAAATGGTATTTCTTTTCAACTGGAAGAAGGAGAAATTCTTGGTTTCTTGGGACCAAATGGCGCCGGGAAAACCACAACACTTCAGATGCTTATAGGCTCACTCACCCCAACAGAGGGAGAAATCGAATACTTTGGAAAGTCATTATTTCGTCACAGGGAAGAAATTCTTGACCAGGTCAATTATTCTACAACCTACACGAATCTCCCTTGGAATCTATCTGTAAGAGAAAACTTGAATTTCATATCATTCCTCTATAACATCCCGAATCGCAAAAAAAGACTCGAAAAAATTATTGAATCATTTAAATTAGCGGATTTTCTTTCAAAGAGGGTCGGGGATTTATCGGCAGGACAAAAAACCCGTATAAATCTAGCAAAAGCATTTCTCAATTATCCGAAAGTGCTATTACTTGATGAACCCACAGCATCTCTTGATCCGGATGTTGCAAAATATATACGTGATTACCTTTTAGAAGAAAGAAAAGAATATAAAGTCTCTATGCTTTTTACTTCACACAATATGAAAGAAGTAGAAGAGGTTTGCGACCGGGTAGTTTTTATCAACAACGGAACGGTTATTGCAAATGGTACTCCCCTACAGCTTGCAAGAAAAATTGATACAACACAAGTGGAGCTATTACCAAAAAATCAAAAGAAAATACTAGCATTTTGCAAAGAAAAAAATATTTCTCATGAAATAAATAAAAAATATGTCACACTCATGATTAAAGAAATCGAGGTCCCTAAAATTCTACACAATCTTTCAGAAAATGATATTCACTATGAAGAAATCAGCATCAACAAGCCAACTTTAGAGGATTATTTCCTAAAAATTTCTTTACAAAAACAACTATGAATATAAGAAGAATTTACGCACTTGTACTTCGGCATTTCTATAATTTAAGACGGAGCTTTGACAGACTGAGCGATGTGTTCTACTGGCCGGTTCTTGACATTGTAATCTGGGGGCTAACCGGATTGTATTTTGTATCATTCTCCCCAGATTCAGCTATACATATAACCGCAATTATTTGTGCTGTACTGCTGTGGATTATTCCATGGAGAGCCCAAAATGAAATTTCAATAAATATCCTAGTTGAATTGTGGGATAGAAATTTATCACATATTTTTGTATCACCATTTAAACTTTCCGAATGGGTTGTTTCACTTATGATTGTAGGCATATTAAAAGGTTTGATAAGCCTTATTTTTACTTCCATCATTGCCTTTATTATTTACAAGGTTAATATTCTGACATATGGATTATATCTCTTTCCTTTTATTCTATTGCTATTTATGTTCGGGTGGTCAATTGGTTTTGTTGTCGGGGCTATAATCCTACGGTTCGGCTTACGCATTCAAACTCTGGCGTGGACGGTCCCTTGGGCAGCTGCACCGTTTTCAGCTATATATTTTCCCGTCAGCATCCTTCCGGACTGGGGTCAAGCCGTAACGAGAGTTCTTCCTTCGAGTTACATATTTGAGGGGGCCCGACAAATTATATTTCACCACTCGTTTAACTGGAATTATATATGGATTAGCTTATTATTAAATACCATATACCTCTCTTTTTCTCTTTTGCTATTCAGATGGAGTTTTAAAAATGCTCTCAACCGAGGACTTCAGGGAATAAATTAGCGTACAGATACATGAACAATCTTCCGAGTATTTTTACCATTACGGTTCTTAGAATCAATCGTGATTTGCCTCTCACCCTCAAATAGATACAGTGTTTTCCGGAATGTACCGTCTAACTGCACATATGCCTCCTCGTTATTGATAAGAACAGATGCGTACGGATCGGTTTTTCCGCTTACTTCTATAATATTGTTTTTGACTACAATTTTGTCTTTTGGATCAATAATTTCAAGTCTTGGCCCAAAAAAATATGAACTATATTGAAATGCAATATATCCCATGATGGCAAAAACAACAAATCCGATAATAAAATTTCTAGGAGTAAAGATAACAATTCTTCGAATACTTTTGTCTTTACTTTTAAATGTAGGGAGCATTTTCCCCTGCACTCCCTCGTATTCACGTCTAAAAAGCGCAGCAGCCATATTTTTGTCGACCCCGACAAATGATGCGTAATTTTTTATAAATCCCAGAGCATAACTTTCCGATGGAAGATCGAAATATCTACCATCTTCAATTGCCACTAAGAATTGTTTTTTAATTTTTGTCGCTTTGACAATTGCTTCAAGGCTGTATCCTTTTTCCATTCGGGCATCTTGAAGAATTTCTGAAATTTTTCTCATATTTTCAAAACAAAAAATCGGATAGGATTTCTATTAATAGAAAGGCAGGATAGTATTTAACTGGTTGGGAGATCAGCGCTTGCCGGCCCATTCAAGAATTCATCCGCATTTCTAACGAGCACGTCCCTTGGCTTTGAACCATCAGCAGGTCCGACAACACCGGCCTCCTCCAGTTGCTCCAAAAGTCTTGCTGCCCTATTGAATCCTATTTGGAGTCTTCTTTGCAAAAGTGAAGCTGAAGCACGATCATGTTGAGTAATCATGCGCACCGCTTGATCAAATAACTCATCGTGTCCTCCATCTCCTGTTGAAGATGCATTTATGCCTCCCCTTCCTTTAATATTTACTGCCTGCTCGATAACCTCTGTTGTGTACTCGACCGGTATTCCCTTTGATTTTATAAAATTAACAAGTCTTTTTACATCTTGATCCGACACAAATGTTCCTTGAATTCTTGCAGGTTTTGCTTGATCGGGAGGAACAAACAACATATCTCCTTTTCCGAGCAATTTTTCTGCCCCGGGTCCGTCGATGATAACTTTTGAATCAATACCCGAAGAAACGTTAAATGCAATCCTGCAAGGTATATTTGCCTTGATAAGTCCGGTTATTACATCAACAGAAGGTCTCTGTGTGGCAAGCACCAGATGAATACCTGTTGCACGCGCCATCTGAGCAAGCCGGGCGATACAATCCTCAACCTCGACTGGAGCCAATGCCATAAGATCCGCAAGTTCATCCATAACGATTACGATGTATGGAATTGCCTGAAATCCTGCAAGCTCATTGTATGTGTCAATATTTTTAACTCCCGCTTCTGCAAATTTAGTGTATCTTTTATCCATTTCTTTAAGCGCCCATTTAAGTGCAGATACCGACTGGTCTGCTTCAACAATAACGGGGGAAAGCAAATGAGGAATATCGTTGTATCCTGTCAACTCAACTCTCTTTGGGTCAATCATAATAAATTTCACTTCTGACGGAGATGCCCTAAATAAGATCGAGGCAATAAATGCATTTACCATAACTGATTTTCCTGAACCCGTAGTACCGGCAATAAGCATATGCGGCATTTTGGTAATATCTGCAACAATCGGGTCACCTGAAACATTAAGACCCAAAGGCACAGCCAATTTTGATTTAGTTTCCTGCATTTTTTTGGATTCAAGCATGGTCCGAAGGGATACCAACTCAAGAGATCTATTTGGTATTTCAATTCCGACAAGACTCCTTCCGGGTATCGGTGCCTCTATTCTGATTTGTCCCCCAGGAGCCTCTGTTGCCAATGCCAAGTCGTTTGAGAGCGTTGTAATTCTCGTGAGCTTTGTTCCAAGAGGGATTCTTATTGCATATTGCGTGACGGATGGACCGACATTAATTTCTGAAACCTGAGCTTTTACTCCAAAACTTTGCAATGTATTTTCAATTGTTGCCGCTATTCTTTTGACATCTCCTGTATCTCTTTTCTTCTCTTTATTTTCAGAAAGCAGTGAGAATGGTGGATATTCCCACATGCCCATCTCGAGTGGTTTGTTGAGAATCATTTCCTCAGGCAGTATCCCTCTTTTCGGGGGAGGCATCGCAGGGGCTGCCGATTTTGCAGGGGCTGCTACTGTCTCGACTTTCGCCTCAGAGATCTTAACATCATCATCTATACCTTTAATTTTGATCGGTTGCATGTCGGTTGCGAATGAGTCTTTCGTCTTAAGAAGGGGCACAACACCTTTCCCGACACTCCCCCCGGCACCTTTTAAAGATGAAATAATAAATGCTCCGATTTCGGTAAACGACAAATTCATACAAACTACAAATCCGATAAAGGCACCCAACGCAAATAGAAGCATTGTCAAAATTGATCCTATGATGTTGCTGACATAAAAATAGAGATCATGTCCAACCATACCACTCTGAAAAAGCCCGAGAATCGAAAGAGTAAATACAATAAATCCAATAGAAATATTCGGCCTTGAAAAGCTATTTTTCATCTGCAGAATAAAAAGCGCAACAAGGATACACGCGATCGGAATTAAAAATGAGAAGAATCCGAAGAAATTGATAAGAAAATCATTGAGCTGTATTAGTGCCGAGCCACTCCTTGTGTATGAAATTGCACACGCAATTGCTGTAAAAACAAGGCTTATTGCTGAAAGTGTATAAATTGTGCCCTTCTTAAGCTTTAATCCTTTTGAACGTTTTTTGTAATTTCCCCTTTTCTTAATTTTCTTCTTTTTGGGCATAAGTAAAGTCCATTATAACAACAACCAACAACCAAATTCCAATTACCAAACTTCAAATGAATTCCATGGTCTATTAAGGAGAGGCTGAAGACTATATGGCGCTAGAATTGTGTATACCCCACGCTTTTCCGCGGTACTCGGAAATCACCCGATGGGTATTGAAATATGCACCCAAAGTTATCGCGTGCTTCATGCGCAATATCCACGCTTCCCGTGAATTATAATAAAGTGGAATAATTTCATTCTGCAATTTGCTATACATATCATCGATATCTTCATTATCATTATTTGAAGGATTGACCGATTCATCAGAGGGACCGATCGAAAACCCCGATAACGGATCCATTTGATACCCCTCGATCCACCATCCATCAAGAACTGAAAAATTAAGAACACCATTCATCGCAGCCTTCATGCCGGATGTTCCCGATGCCTCAAGTGGTCTTCTTGGTGTATTGAGCCAAACATCGGATCCGCGGACAAGTTGACGGGCGAGAAGCGGTGAGTAATTTTCAAGATATACGACCTTTATCCTCCCACGTAATTTTTTGGAAACATCTATAATTTGCTTTACAAATCCTTTTGCCGACTCGTCACCCGGAGCTGCTTTTCCACATTGGATTATCTGTAATTTTCCATCCCCAATTGCAAGCAGCCGCTCCAAATCCGAATACAACAACAATGGCCTTTTGTACGGCACGAGTCGCCTGGCCAATGAGATAGTCAAAACGTTGCTGTCGAATTCTTCCCATTCTGATGGATTCTTCTTCTCATCTTCGGTTGATACCGATGTCAGATGGTTATTCACATGGTCCAAAAGCTTCCGTTTCTCTTCTTGATGAGCAGCCCACAACGCTTCGTCAGGAATCTGATCAATTGCCCTGGCCAATGCACCGGGATCATGGAACCATTCGGGGATAAATTTATCATAAATATTTGCAAGCTCTGTTCCTATCCATGTCCTGTGATGGACGCCATTTGTGATAGCGTGAATATTAAATTGAGGAAACATAGCTTGAGAAACCTTACCGTGTTTTTGACTCACTCCAAAAGTATATTTACTCATGCTCATACCTAATATCGTCATATGCAATTCTTTCTCGCTTGCAATTTCTTTGATATGCCACGGCAAATTTTCGCCGGCAACTTTATGGGCATATTCATATTCAAATCTGTCGTGCCCCTCTGGAATTGGAGTATGAGTAGTAAATACACAAAGGGATTTTACCCATTCGTCTTTAAAGTCATTTTCGGCAAGAAGAGCAAGTGACACAAAAGATGCATGCCCTTCATTCATATGGAAATTTTTAACATCCTGATATCCCAATTTCCGAAGCATCTTAACTCCGCCAATGCCAAGAAGTACCTCCTGAGCAAGCCTCACACCTCCCTCATATAACCCCTGGGTCAGGCTTCGGGCATACTCACTGTTATCCAAAAAGTCAGTATCGAGCAAATACACAGGCACGACAAACCCATCAGCACCAACAATGTCGTACCTCCACACCCCGACTATCACTTTTTGCCCTTCAACTGTTATTTCAACCCGCTCCGGTAGCTTGGTCAACTGGTCGTTTTTATGCCAAATAAGTGCTTCGTAATTTTGGGACCCGTCTGTTGTTATGATTTGGCGGTAGGTACTGTCATTGTAGACTAGAGATACACCGACAACAGGCAAGCGCATGTCCGCACATGAACGCAAGAGGTCTCCCGCAAGAATTCCGAGTCCACCGGCATACGTTGGAATATCTGATTCCAGCATTACTTCCATTGAGAAGTATGCACATTCTAGGGAATTGCGTTTTATATCCATGGGCAGTTAATTTATTGTAGCGTATTTCTTACTTCTCAAACAATGAAGTTTGCGTACTGAAAATCCGGATCAATACGATTCTTAAATTAGCCTCAATTTTCTGCAATAAATCTACTTACAGACAGAGTTTCATCAATATATTTCACAATTTATCATTCCCATTTTCAGAAAAACGAACATTCTGCTATAATTCTCACCTATGTCTGAACAATTTAAAGGAACATTTGGCAGAGACGGACATACATTTAATTTGTCACATCCTCTTCGCTACGCTGAGGGAAATGTAAACCCGGGAGACATGGATATATTTGCTCCAAGCGGGACGGGTTTCTATGGACTACAGGAGGCGGACGTTAATCCTTTCGCATTAGCCCCACGCGATGAGGCCGCCGGTGGAGTGATATTCTTCGACAACACGATTACAAAAGAACAATTTGATAATCTTTGCCAAGTATTGGAAATTGATATGTATAACCGCAACAAAGAATATATTGCATTCGTGCAGGAATCGAATGAACCTCAAAAAGATGGATATTTACGGCAATTAAGAATTGTAAGCGGATTTGCATTAAAATATTTGTTTGGTGGCCTTCCCGAGAGAGAAAGCCTTCCCGAGCAGGAATTAACCGAGGCTGAGGCAATCTGGGAGTTTATGGAACATGAAAGAGAGGCTTGGGGAACATCTTTTGGCAATCCAAATATTGCCGGTAAATTTGGTGGTGACGGTTATTTTGCAAAAGAACAATTGCAATTTGGACTTACAGTAGAGAGTGGTTATTTCAGCGTTTTCAGGGTTTGGAGTAGGGGCTGGAGAGTTACGAAATAAAATTTATACTTCAATCACGATAGGAATGACAAGTGGTTCGCGCTTCATTCTGTATAAAATATTTTCAGCCGTTCTTTGAATAGTTTTCCGGTAGACTGCGAAGTTTTGCACTTTGTTGGGCTTTTGTACAAATGCTCTTGCTAACTCATCGGTAAGCTTTTTCTCAAAGCCCTCTTTTTCAGGGAAAGCTACTCCCCGCACGATGATATCAGGCGCCGCATTGATTTTTCCTGTCTCGCCCTCTACTTCAACCATAACTATCATAATTCCCTCCTTGATGATTTTCTGCCTGTCGAGAAGAACATATTTCTCCATTTCTTCACCTGTTATTTCATCTACATATACCGTTGCGAGAGGTACTTTTGCTCCATATCTGAAGGAATTCTGAGAGAATATCACTTCTTGGCCGTACTCGGGAAGAATCACACTTTTATCTGACATGCCGAGATCAGACATGATTCCCCGGAATGCCACCATGTGTCTGAAATTTCCACCAATTGGAAAAGCAAAACGCGGCTGTGTGAGTGTCGCCAGAAGTTTTATATCATTTTGTGATCCATGACCAGACACGTGGAACTCATCGGTCATGTCCGAATGAATAACTCGTGCGCCTTTTTTGGCAATAGTGTCGATCAAATTATTGATATTAACCTCATTTCCGGGAATAGGATCCGCGGAAAAAATGATCGTGTCATTCCTGTCGATCCGCAGATCTTTATGGTCGTCATTTGCCACCCTCACTAGTGCCGACTCTTCCTGTGCCTGGCTTCCGGGAATCAAAATCAATACTTTTGTCGGATCCATTTGCATCACCTGTTGTGGTTTTACTTCCATGTTAACTGGCAGCTTCATGTATCCAAGTTGTCTTCCAATGTCACGTGCCTTGGTAAATGACCTGCCGATAAAACATACTTTTCTGTTGAATTTGAGAGCAACTTCAATTGCCTGATTCATGCGGGAAATATTTGATGAATAAGTACTGACATACACACGCCCCTTAGAGCGTCTGAATTCTGACTCAAAACTATCTGAAATTTTTCGCTCTGACCGTGAGTGTCCTTCGCGTTCTGATCCTAGGCAGTCTGAAAGAAGACAAAGAACCCCTTCTCGTGCAGTATCGGCGATTCCATGAAGATCGGAAGGGTTGTCATCCGGTGGTGTGAGGTCAAATTTATAATCACTCCCGTGATAAAAATTTCCAACAGGCGTTTTGATAAAAATATTTGAAGTATCCATGACTGAGTGAGTAATATGCAAAAATCTCACCATAAATGCTCCCAATTTAAAATCCTTTTTGAATTTGACCTCAACTACCCGCTGGTTCATCCCAAAGTCCCGTAATTTTTCATTGGTAAATGCGGCAGTTAATGGCGTGGCATAAATAGGAAATGGAGGAAGCTGGTCAAGAACAAAGGGAACGCCGCCGATATGATCTTCATGTCCGTGAGTTAGAAGAAGTCCGACAATTTTTTTACCTTGCGCAACGAGTTTTTTAAGATGCGTGATATCGGGAATCAAAAAATCAACTCCGGGAGTTGATGCATCGGGAAATCCCATTCCGCAATCAACGATTAAAATATCATTTCCAAATATGTATAAATACATATTTTTCGTAACGCTTCCGATTCCACCGAGAGGAATGAGCGTTAAAGAGTTTTGAGGGTTGGGGCTTGTTTCCATTAACGTAATTATATTCTAATAAATTCAAATCTCAAATTTTTGGATAACAAATTTTGCGTGTTAGTAATTTATGAAATGTTTGACATTTTGATTGGTTACCGTAAATTTCTGCCCTTGAGGAATTTTTCCAAGCATCATGTAATACACAGTCTTTCTTACAATTCCCTGAATAACTCTTTGAAGACCACGAATACCGGGATCGTATCCTAAGGGTCTCACGATTGCCTCAGGCCAAACATCTTCCGCTATTACCAGGTCATTTGCAGTAAGACCTGCATCTTGCATCGTTTTTGGCAAGACGTATGTTTTGCCGATCACCATCTTTTCATCGTCTGTGTACGAAGGCATCTGAATAATCTCAAGCCTGTCAACAACCGCTGTTGAAATATCTTTTGTGTTATTGCTCGTTGCGATAAATAATACCTGAGACAAATCGACGGGAAAATCAATAAAATGATCCGTGAAATTTTTATTTTGCATGGGATCTAAAAGCTCGACAAGCACACCCATAATGTCAGCCCTCGCCTCTTGGCTTACACGATCTATTTCATCAAGAAGTATCACGGGATTTGAAGTACCTGCGCGCCTAAGTGCTTTTATTACATATCCGGGTTCACTATCAGAATACAACCGTGATTTTCCACGAAGCTGTCCCGCAGACCCCATTCCCCCAAAAGGAATTCTCTCAATTTTCCTGCCCAACGCCTCGGCTATAGAATACGCGATGGTCGTCTTACCGACTCCGGCAAGCCCTACAAGGGACAGTATTGGAGCGCGTGCGATAATGCCACTCCCCGCTTGTCCTGCGCGCTGTTTGGTCAATATCATAACGGATAGGAATTCCAAGATCTGCTCTTTGACGATATTCAGTCCATAATGGTTGTGATCCAGAACTTGCTTTGCATGCTGCAAGTCCAAGATGTCCTCAGATGGCTTATTCCATGGAATAGCGGTTATCCAGGTGATATAGCGGGAAATTGTATCGTACTCTGTATAAAAGGACGGCTGGTCTTTGACAATCTTGAGCCTGGCAACCATAGCTTTTGCCGATTGTTCCAATTCCTCAGGGAGCTTTGCAGCAGCTATGAGTGCGTCGAGTTTTGCGATTTGAGTTCCTGAGTCAGGTGCCTGAACACTTGCACTTTTTTGAGTATCAAATACCGCTTTTTGACCACTATCAGAATTCTGGGCAGCATCCATATATATCTAGTATAACAAACGGGAGGTAGTATAATGACTCTTAAATGCCACTCCCACTCATAACCTCTGCCCCACACGACAGCGATGACTTTGCGCAGTTTTCGGACCGGATTGCTCTAGACGAATGGCAAATAGGAGAATTTGCAGACAAATACACCGCAGCAACTGCCTATCACCCAAATGCTCTTGGCAACCTCAAATCGACCCGCTCCAGAGGCCTTGGAAGTCTCAATCAACCCCGCGATTATTCACTCTTCAAGCTTTTCGACTTTCACGGAAATGTGATATGGAACCGTGGGCAGCAGTTAACCATAGAAGAAAAGGAGTTTTGCTTCACATCACACCATGATCCTTACTACGAAGAAATTAAAAAACTTATAAAAAAATCGAAGGAGGAAGGATTTGAAAAAGTTATTCTTTGGGACCATCATGACACCGGTGATTTTGATCAAAAAACGGGAAAAAGGGACAGAAAACTTCCCGGCGAGGACCGCACGATGCCCTCCTTTATTCTTTCTAATTTCGGACTACCTCATTCCGGTGAAACTGACCCGGCGAATGGATTTATAACTTCTCCTGCTTGGTTTATTCAAAATGTACGGAATTTTATCGCAAAAGAATTTGAATTATCGCAAAATGAGGTTGAAATCAATACTTCCTACAAAGGGGGGCACATCACGCAACATTTTGGCAATCCACAAAATGATTTTGGAAATACCGTTGTCGGGATTCAAATTGAATACAATCGGGGATTTATCATGGATCAAAAGAGTCGAAAACCTTATGAAAAAACAATTCAAGAGTTCAACAAAAAATTCAATCGGGTAATGGAAAAAGCCTGCGAGCTATTGTAATTTATCCTCTCCAGTCGTCGCGCCGTCCGCCTTCGTAGGATGGTTTTTTATCAGCAGAGCTTGATCGTCTTGCCGATGAATAACCGCGTGACGTACCTGATGATGATCTCCTGTCTCCTCCGCCGAAATCTCTTCGTGGTCCGCCTGATCCGCCTCTTGGTGGTCCTCCACGGAATCCTCCGCCTGATCCGCCTCTTGGTGGTCCTCCACGGAATCCTCCGCCTGATCTTCCGCCCCGGTCTCCCCCTCTATCTCCGCGGTCGCCGCCATCTGACCCTTCGGGTCTTTTTGATGGTTTGTCAGCGTCTTCTCCAAATTTCATAGAGAGATTTATTCTTCCCTGATCGTCGATTTCCTTAACTCTTACCTTGACTTGTTGCCCGAGTTTGACAATGTCAGCCGGATCCTGGACATAGTCTGTTGACATTTCCGACACATGAACAAGTCCCTCTTTTCCGGGAAGAATTTCAACAAACGCTCCGAAATTCAGCATTCTTTTAACTGTTCCGTCGTATACCTCTCCCGGTTCGACATCGTGAGTAAGTCCCTCAACCCATTCCGTAGCCTTCTTCACTGCTTCTTCATCGATAGCTGAAATGCTTACCGATCCGTCGTCCTCGATATCAACCTGTGCTCCGGTTGAAGCAATAATATTTTTGATAACTTTTCCGCCGCTTCCGATAACTCCACCGATTTTTTCAGGATCAATTTTTATCATTTTTATCTTTGGAGCATATTCACTAACTTCTGATCTGACTTCCGGAAGTGCGGCAAGCATAACCTCGAGTATCTGAAGTCTTGCTGTTTTTGCCCGCTCAAATACCTCTTTGATCATGTCAATTGTCAGTGCATCAACTTTTACATCGAGTTGGATAGCGGTTATGCCCTTAGTTGTTCCTGCAACTTTGAAATCCATGTCTCCAGCGAAATCTTCCAATCCAAGAATGTCGGTCAAAATTTTGTATTTATCATCCAAAGTCATAAGACCAATCGCAATACCTGCAACCGGAGCTTTTATAGGTACACCGGCATCCATAAGTGCCAGTGTTGATCCGCATGTTGAAGCCATGGATGTTGATCCATTTGAACTCAATACCTCAGAAACAACCCGGATAGCATATGGGAATTCTTCCTGGGTAGGCAAAACTGCTTCAACTGCTCTTTCTGCAAGTGCTCCGTGCCCTATTTCACGTCTTGAAGGACTACCGATTCTCCCTGTTTCTCCAACTGAAAATGGAGGGAATGTGTAGTGATGCATGTATCTTTTTGTTTCTTCACCCTCAAGAGTCTCGATTAACTGACCAAATGAGCTTGAAGCAAGTGTTGCGATGGAAAGAACTTGAGTCTGACCTCTTTGGAAAAGTGCCGATCCATGAACTCTTGGAATAAGCCGTACCTGAGACGCAAGTGGACGGATTTCGTCGATTTTTCTTCCATCAAACCGCTTCTCTTTTTCAACAATATTCTCACGGATAATTCTTTTGAAAACATAGTCAACAGCCTCTAAAATCTTCTTTTTATCGGCACCTTCGCCCTCTTTTGTTGCTATCTCATCTGCCATTTTTTGAAGATCTCCCGATACATTTTCACCAAGATCTCCTTCAAGAAGAGCAACGATATCTTTTCTGTAAGATTTATTAACTAAATCAACATATTTTTGCTTTTCTTCGTCCTTTGCAAGTTCTATTTTTGTCTCTCCGGCCTCTTTTACGAGGGAATTTATGAATTTAACGATTCTTTCGTTTGTATCCTGCGCCATTTGAGCTGCTTTCAGAGCAATTTCTTCAGAAATTTGAAGCGCTCCAGCCTCCACCATAACGGTATTTCCTTTTGCACTTGATGTGAGAACAAAATCAAGACTCAGTGGCTCGGTTGTCTCAGGGAATTCTACGAGCTGCTCTGAAGAATCAGCGGTTACAATTCCGATTCTACTTGCTCCAACCGGACCATTCCATGGAATTTTTGATATGGCAAGTGCTGCACTTACTGCATTTATTGAGAGGATGTCCGGATCATTTATTCCGTCAACTGAAAAAACATTTACGATTACCTGAACATCTTTTTTCAGTTCTTTCGGAAAAAGAGGCCTGATCGATCTATCAATAAGTCTTCCGGTCAGTACAGCGTCATCAGATGGTCTTCCTTCTCTTTTGACCCATCGTGATCCTTTTATTTTTCCTCCTGCATATAAATGCTCTACATAATCAACAGAAAGTGGGAAATAATCAAGAGTTGTGTCATTTCGGCCCATGGTAACAGTTGCCAAAACAACGGTTTCCCCCATGCGTGCCAACACGCTTGATGTAGATAATTGCGCAAGGCTACCTATTTCAAAAGTAATAGTCTTACCATTGATCTCTAAAGTTTTTGAGAGTACTTTTTGTGACATTTTTAAATTATTTTTTACTTCCCCCGACAACCAACAAGTTAATTGCAGTTTTATAACGAAGAGCCAAACCTACTTCGCGAGTCCGACTTTTTGACCGATGCCTTCTGCACGGGTTTTATCAACTTTTACTAAAAAGTTAAAAAGCCTTCTTCTCTTTGATAACATATTTAAAAGTCCGCGTCTACTATGAAAATCTTTTTGATGGATTTTGAGGTGGTCCGTCAATTTTTGAATTTTGTGTGTAAGAAGCGCAATTTGCACTTCCGGTGACCCAGTGTCTCCATCGATGACTGCATTGTCTTTAATAATGACGCTTTTTTCGTCGGTTGTTAATGGCATAACGAGTATTTTAACAAATCTGAACCTAGAATACAACTAATTGTTGTTTTTGGAGCTTTTGAAGACCTTTGGCATCAACCAGTCGTCCGGAATATCCTCATTGCTCTGAGGTGCAAATGGCTGCTCTTGAGGCATATTTGCATCTTCAATTGGTTGATTTACCGACATGTCATCAGCTACCACCTGAGCATCTTGAATGCGTGGATTTTCTTCGTATTGACTCTTTATTTCTTCCTGAACAACCGGATCCCTGAAGGACTTTTCCTGTTGCCTTGTTCTATCGAATTGCTGTCCACCTTGCCTAACATTCTCTTCATTGATTTTCTGCATTAGATCATCAATATCCTGTGTATTCTGTCCGAACCGGGGTGGTTGCTGTTGGCGTTGCTGTTGTGGCCTATTTTGCCCTTGCTGTCTTGGCTGTTGCATAGGATTTCTTTGCTGATGAGCCCTTTGTGGCCCTTGCTGAGCTCGTCCCTGCATATGCATCGCTGGAAAATCTGTGTCATTCACTCTTTGCTGACCGCGCCCCATGTTTGCTTGTCTGTCGGAAGGTCTACCTTGACCCCCCTGCTCACGTCTCACTTCTTCATTTTTCCTTTGAGCACCCTGATACATAGCAGCAGAAACAGCCTCAAAAGCGAGTGGAGAGGTATTTCCTTTCGTAAAATTACGCGTTGAATACATGACTCCATCCAAAATGTTTTGAGCGATATCAATATCCATCGGGAGATTCAAATCCTTAATTATCTTCCCGCTCACCTCAGAAAGAGATGAAAAACTATCATCAACAAGAACAACATCTCCAAACCTTGTATTCCCTGAGAAATTATCGATATTTACTATTTTTGATGTGCTAGGATCAGCAATCCCCATGATTTCATCGGTCGTACTAACACCAATAGTAATAAGAGCAACAGGCGCTCCACCTTCCCACATCAACTTAACATCTGAAAGTTCGAACGGAGTAATGCTGCGATCCGGAGCGGCAGTCAAATGGAAATTAATAGTATTTGGAGCCTCTGTAAATAGAACTTTTTCTACTTCGCCTTTAATGTAAGGAAGAGCAACAACCAATTTACTATTTGAACCTGTAGCAAAATTTTCCTTTACCTTATCTATTGCAACAAGATTGCTTACCTCAACTGTCGGAGCTTTCTTTGAAACTATTTGTACTTTTTTTCCGGACTGAGTGAGCGCCAAGAAAAGTGACAACGCCGCAGCGTATGTATCGGTGTTCTGATGGCTTCCGATAAGAATACCTAATTCGTTTTCGCGGTCCAAAAAATCACGCAAAAGTGTTAGTTCTTGATTGATTGCCGAATTCATAAAAATTTTATACTAACGTTACTAATTTTGAGCTCGATTGCCCGGAAATTATTTAACTACAGGATATTATCATATCACCTATAGTAAAGTCAACTAGAGGGTCGATCATAACTCCGCATTCATTTCCTTTCCCTATTTCTTTTACATCCTTCTTCCCTTGCTTGAGGGATGCAATTTTGGAAGGAGTGGTTTCTTCCTCTCCCCGAGTAATGACGATCTTGTCTCCCATAGCAAGTCTTCCCTCTTGCACTCTCACACCCAAAATTTGCCCTTCATTTCCCTCAAATATTTGAAGGATCTGTGCTTTCCCGTAGACTTTCCTTTGGGCCCGTTCGCGGATAAGTGCTACCGCATCCGAAAGTTCATCCAAAAGATTGTAAATAATATTGTAAGTACTATAAAAAGTTTTATTCGATTCTGCCAGTATTTTCGCCTGTTTTTCGATATTTACATTAAATCCAACGACAATTGCGTTGAAGTCCCTTGCCATCAATATATCTGATGCTGAAATTTCCCCACGGCCTTCAAACACTATTTCCACATCCTCCGGCAGTGATTGCAAAATGGCCTCAAATTCGCCGCTCGTTTGGGTTTTGATGATAACCGGAAGTTTTTCGTTTTGCTTTGTCTGAAGTAGTTTCAGAAGATCTGAGGCTTTATGAGTAGACAGCGCTTTTGACTGATAGGGCATCAATACTCCGGTTGCATTGACCACACTGCCGGCCGCAAGAACCTCAGAAAACCCGAGCACCTCTACAGCATCTCCCGGGTTTGCCTCTTTTACTTGCTTGCCTGCCTCATCGATAAGGGCACGTACTTTCCCTACTTCTTTCTCATCTGTATTTATTTTGTCTCCCACCTGTATTTTTCCATCCTTGACTACGAGTGACGCTAAAATACCTCTTCTTTTGTCAAGTTTTGCCTCTATAACTACTCCGGTAAATGGAAGGTGTGCATCCTTTTTTATATCTGAAAAATCATAAACAATAGCAATAAGATCTAATAGGTCTGCAATTTTATCTCCGGTTTTTGCGCTCACTCCGATAAATGGCACATCGCCTCCGAGTCCTTCAAGAAGCACTCCTTCTTTTGCCAATTGCTGCTTCACTTTCTCAATATTTGCTCCTTCGGCATCCATTTTGGTGATAACAACAATGAAAGGCAATTTCGAAGCTAATATTTTTTCGATTGATTCTTTTGTCTGAGGCTTTATCCCGTCGTCTGAAGCAACTACCAATAACACTACGTCAGAAGCTGAAACACCGTGCGAACGCATATTTGAGAATGCTTCATGACCCGGAGTATCAATGAATGTAATAAATCTTTTCTTGCCGTCATGAGTTATCTCAATTTTTGAAGCTCCGATTGCCTGAGTGATACCTCCGGCTTCCCCTGATGCAATATTACTTTTACGGATAGCGTCTAAAAGAGTAGTTTTCCCGTGATCTACGTGGCCTAGAACTGAAACGACAGGAGGATAGATTTGATTGATTTCTTTTGTTTTTTCCATAAATAAAAGGTTAAAGCATTCATGTTAGGCTGCTTCTGGTGCGGCTTCAACCGGCGCATCGATTCCCTCAACTTCAATATTGTACCCGGTAAGCTTACTTGCAAGTCTTACATTTTGACCTTCTTTTCCAATGATAAGCGGGAGCTCTTCTTTTGGCGCTTTCACAATTGCCATCTTTTCTTTTTCCTTCAGCTCAACGGTAATATTTTTTGCCGGAGAAAGAGCGTTGGTGATAAATCGGGCGTGATCGCTATTCCATTGGATAACGTCAATTTTCTCGAGTCCATCAACTGCATCAATAACAGCCTGAATTCTCACACCTTTTTGCCCTACGCATGAACCTACCGGATCAATTCCCGACTGGTCGGAGCTGACAGCAATTTTTGCCCGTGAACCCGGCTCTCTTACGATTTCTTTTACGACTACATTTCCTGATGCAACTTCAGGAACTTCGCGTCGCAAAAGTCCTTCCAAAAGTCCATTGTGAGTCCGGGAAACGATTATCTCCCTTCCTCTTTTTTCATCATCGGCAATTTCAACTATATATACCGCAATTTTTTTGTTGAGATAATAATTTTCATTTTGAATTCTATGTGAAGGGGTAATAACAGCTTCAGCCTTGCCTATGTCAACAATAATGCTGTTTCCGGCAAAACGAAGGATCATGCCATTCACAACCGTTCCGATTCTCTTAGAATATTCTGACATGATTGCGTCTTTCTCTCTCTCGCGGATTTTTTGAAGTAATACTTGTTTTGCAGTCTGGGTAGCAATGCGTCCGAAGCCGGGAGGCGTTACATCTTTTCCTTCATAACTGATTCTTGTTTCACCGGTATTTGAATTTATTTCAGCAGAGTATTTCGCAGCTTCTTTTTCTGCATCTTCCTCAGAAAGTGCCTCAATAACTGGCACTACATGATCTTTTTTGTAAGCAGCCAGAATCGCCGTCTTGATACTCTCAAGAATAATTTCAGGATCAACTCCCCGCTCTGTCGCTATTTGGTTGAGTGCGAGCGCAAACTCGCTTCTTTGTATTGCCGGCATATTCAAAAAAAGGTGGCAAGCATTCACTTCCACCCGTATTCCCTATTCTACCAGAAAGAGCGTATAAGTCAAGGATTTGAGCGTATAAATGAGGTGAAATTATTGCACCAAAAGAGTGGTTGATGTTGTCGTTGGAGAGTAAAAATATCCGGATTTTGTGACATTGGTAACCGTTGATGTAAATATGCCTTTTTCCTTCGAACGCAACGAAACCAGAACCTCTCCAAGCGAATTTGTATTTTTATTGAAAGAGGTCACATACCCTGAAGGGGAGGTTATGGTAAGTGCAACAGTTGCAGATGAAACCGCATTTGATGATGAGTCACTCACCTTTGCATTTGCGTAGATGGTCCTGGTCGCCGAAAACCCGCTACTTCTCATTGTAAGCGAGGATATTGTCATTGTTTTTGCCTGAGGAACACTTGTCGGAGTGGGAGTTGCTGTAGGAATAGTTGTTGGTATTACCGTAGGGGTAGTAACAACTGAACCCGAGCTTACCGCCTTATAGGCATTTATTTTCCCATATGTCCAATACGATCCTGTTCCTGCAATCGAATCTGCAGTTGACTCAATTTTACTTCTGACGCAGGTATTTGTACTACAGTCTCCTTTTCCCCAAACCAACCCTGCCAGTCCGGCAACAAATGGAGAAGCCATCGAGGTACCTGACAAATTGGCATAAGAACCTTTATATGATGAATATATTGAAACTCCGGGTGCTGCTACATCAACCCAACTTCCGTAGTTAGACCAGCTCGCTTTATTGTTGTTGCTATCAATTGCCGCGACAGCGATTACATTCGTGTAGTACGCAGGATAGCTTGGGCTTGAAGAAGAACTGTTGCCTGCAGCAGCAACGACAACGACTCCCTTTTGCCATGCGTAATTTATAGCATCCTGAAGAGCGGTGGAAGATGACGATCCGCCAAGACTCATATTGATAACTTGTGCCCCATTATCTGCAGCCCAGACAATTCCATTTGCAATCCAAGAATAATATCCCGATCCATTATCGCCAAGCACCTTTCCATTCATAAGCGATGAATTGTATCCAGTACCCGCAACGCCTATTCCATTATTTGTTGCTGCAGCAGCAATTCCTGCAACGTGGGTTCCATGTCCATCGACATCTGCCGGAGACGGGCTATCAGTGAAATTTGATGTTGCAACAATTTTACCTTGAAGGTCAGCGTGATTCGGATCAATTCCCGTATCAAGAACTGCAATTTTCACATTTGAAGAACCTGTTGTTATATCCCACGCACTATCCCCACCACTCTGAGCAGCATCTATTGAATATAGACCCCACTGACTTGGGAGAGACGGGTCATTTGTGGTTCCGGTTTTTTCTGCAACAGCATTTGGCTCTGCGTATTCAACAAAAGAACTCTTTTTGTATGCTTTAACAAAATTATCAACCGCTCCATCAGGAACCTTCAGAACTTCTATACGTATAGGATTTATTTTTGTTTTTAGTGTTCCTCCCAATTCTTTTTTTATTTTCAGACGGGTAGATTCATTTGCAAGCGGCTTAAACTTCACTATTATTTCATTTGTTGAAAATTTTTGAGCTTGTACTTGCCCCGACGGAAAAATGAAGTTATAAAAAATCCCTCCTATTAATGCAAAAAGGAATAGATGGATTACAAAAGAATGAAAGGAAAAAAATCTTCGTGAAAATCTCTTTGTATGTTTTTTACTTTTCATGGAAGGGTAGTTAACTTTAATAGATCTTGAAATATTTTGTCAAGACAATAAATACCATTTATATACAAAAGTATCCATTTTGTCACTCTTGACGGGTCTGCCGGAGGGGTGGTTATAATGACTACGCTTTACATCTTTGCATTGCCCCGCAAAGAAGAATTTATTTCTTGCCCAGTTTTTTTTGAACCTGCCTATGAAATTGCTGTACTGTCTTATATTTTAAACCCTGAGTTAATCGAAGGGTTTTTTTGTGAGAAAAGCAAGCTCGTAAGGTTGGCAGGACAGTTTATAAATAAAGGGGGTGAATAAATATGAATATAAAAAAATTGCTGATAGGCGGACTGTCTACGATACTTTTAGCAGTATTTACCGTTATTCCAGCACGAGCGGAAACTCTTGTAAGCGTAAGCAACTTGCAACCTGACTATGGAGCAATCGGTGGTGGTGGCGTCTATTCCGCCTACTACGGCCCACTCAATGGTTATGTTGCGGTATCCCCGGGTACTACAGCTATGTATGATGGACGTGAAGCTGGCATCATTAAAGCTGGTTTCAACACGTCTCCGGCTGACGATGAGGGACTTTTCGGCTTCAAACCCAGTGTCACGATTAATGATTTCGCAGCCGAAACTCTGACTTATGATGCAGAAAACCAAACAGGTGTCAATCCAGTTTGGATGACAATTGAGATTGATACGGGAATAGCAGACGATCGAGATGACAATACTGTTTATCAATTTGTACCTACAACAAATCCAGCCGGATGGAACACCTTCAACGCTGGCGCGGGACTTTGGCAGAAATGGAATAACAACGATGGCGACACCACTGGTAATCCTTTAATACCACTAAGTGATGTTGTGACGGCTCATACTGGTCTGAATGTTGTACGTACGTACCTTCGACTTGGAATGGGCGAAACCTATTATAATGGTGGCACAGGAACCGTTGCATGGGTTGATAAAACCACGCTCGGTGGTGTGACATATGATTTTGTAGTCAATCCATATGCAATTCCTGCTGAATGTAGCGAAATTGAAGAACTTAGCACACCAATAGTTGGTACAAATGGGAGTGAAATCCTCAATGGCACTGCAGGAAACGACCTCATTTTCGCACGTGGCGGAAGTGATGTTGTAAATGGAAAAGGTGGAGCTGATTGCATAGTCGGAGGAGACGGAAGTGACTCTCTTCACGGACAAGGTGGAAATGATGTAATCCTTGGCGGAAATGGAAGTGACGTAATCAACGGAAATGAAGGAAACGACTGGCTGTACGGTCAAGAAGGAAGCGACTCTCTAAAAGGAGGTTCTGGAGATGACCAAATGTGGGGCGCAGATGGCTCCGATTCACTAAAAGGTAATGGAGGAGATGACAGCGCTGATGGAGGCAACAATTCAGATGCTTGCAATGCAGAAGTAAGAACAACATGCGAAGCGTAAATTGAAGCGTTTGCCGAATCGAAGATCGGAGGAAAGAAACTAAGGGAGGCCTTGCCTTCCGAAGCCTGAACCTAAAACAGACATAATATTAACAACATGTTAGGAGTGAAACCCTCTTTCACTAAAGT
>CAZPUU010000003.1:24359-39545 GCA_964589835.1 uncultured Gammaproteobacteria bacterium | reverse complement strand
TATTTCTGACCTATTATAGTACGATCAGAATTCTTTGCAAGAGTTAACCTCGAGGCTTTTTACTTTGATCAATTTCATACTGAGTAAGCTTACTGGATTTTTCTATCTCCCGAATTTCTCTATCTTTTTTTCGAATATTGTAAACTGTCCAAGCACTAAGAGGAATTGCATTTAAAAGACCGTATGGAAATTTTGTAATAAATCCTAAAGCATCCAACCCTGGAACTTCAAAGAATTGATTCACGGCTGACCCTACCGCATAGGCAACAACAGGGGTAAAATTAAGAGCATTACTTTTCCATGTTCTTTTATTTCTCTCTATTTGGATCTCATATTCTCTTTTTAGACGAATTTCTGCCTTTTGCTGATAATCAAGGCCGTAGTATTTCCCTTGCTTTGAAGAAATATCCGCGACTTCTTCACCCTGTTTTGGCGCAAATTCGTGAGCTTCAAGATCAAATAGAATATCTAATACTTCAAATGGATTCTCTGTATCGGGAATTTTTCCCGGAGCAACTTTTGCAATTGCTTTAACTAATAGATGGTATGGATTTTGAAAGCTATTGTAGTATCGTGCTTTTTGCACTTCAACATCTTTATCTGATGCAATTAGAATCTCAGTTTCATCGGCTTCCCAAAAATGAGTAGATATATACTGAGTTCTCAAATATTCTTCGTGTCCAGGAAGGGTCCTAGAGACCTCCAACCACTCATCGTAAGTTATATTTCTCAACAGCGGAAAAAACTTAAAAATATCTGCAGCCAATCCGTATTCTATAAAACGAGCAGGATAGAAAAATCCCATCATCATTGACTCCATCAACTCTTTTCGTAACTCTTCAAATTCTCCCGCCGATAAAGACTTCATCGCATCTCCAAATTCATCAACACTTATTTGATGGAAAGCTGCTTTTGCGTCATAACTCAGTGCCGCTCCTACACCAAATTGAGCCGCCCTATTTAATCTTCCATCCTCTGTCAGCCTGAGATTTTCCTCAGCTAAAGCTCCTTTCTGAGCAGCTCTAACTGCAAGTTTAAATTTTTCAACAATTGGCAACTCTCTAAATTGTCTTCCCACCTCGATCGGTTTTCCTAGAACATCCATATCCTCATTAGGAATGTGCAACCAGAGATCCCTCCCCCTGACAAAATCAGCCAAAGGGAAAACTCCACTTTCATGAATCAGTCTTTTTTCATGAGGTTTTTTCATTAACGTTTTCTTCTCTATGGCAACTCTAGCAACAGGTGCAACGTCCGCTGGTAAATCACTTACTAAATGGCCGGTTACTCTTGCATCCCATGATAGAGCGTATTTCGGATCACGACGTATATCATAAATTCCATCTGGAAGAATTCTGGGGGTCCAAAATCCAGTAAAGAGGTGCTGCCCTTCCTTAGTTGTTGCATGAACTTCTCCATAAGGAATTTCACCAATCAATCCATCCTCATGGGTTATTCTTACAGGGCCTTTTTCATCGAGAGTCTCCATTCGCTTTCTTGAAACAAAAGACTCCCCCACGGGAGTAAAAGGATCGCGAAATTCACCATCGATAGCATTTCGTATTTGTTCATTTAATTTGTCAAAATGATCAATGTCTATACCATCAATCATTAAGTCAAAGTCGGAATGATTCTGCAGTCTTGCGAGAGCTTGTAAGGATTTTAAGTGTGGGTATTTCTCAATTGCGGGCGACAGAACTGTCTGCACGGCCATAGACAATGTCCCTCTTCGCTCAATTCCCTCGAGCTTGTTGGCAGCATACGGTAAAGTTGATCCCCTAACAGATACTGACCCTCCGGACTTGTGTACTGCTTCTAGAATTCCTAATGCAATCGGATGCATCCTTTCTGCACTAGGAGGAAACCCTGGTCTATATAAATCTTCCAAAATATTGCTTAACGGCATCCATAACCCAAAAGGTCTGTGCGAAAGGTTGTCGACGTGATCCATATATTCAACCGTCATGTCATGAAAAGCAGAACCAGTATTATTAGCCTCATTGCTAAGACGCAGTGATCTGGCGTTATTTCTGTACCCTTCAAGCATCATGCTTTGCTGACTTCGATCTGATTGTTCAACCATATTTTATCCTTTTGGTAAATCTTCCTCTTCTATTTCGTGATTCCAAAGTCCCATTTCTCTTTCTTCCTCGTCAAGAAAACTAAGAGCTTCCTTTATCCTGCGAGTAAAGTAGGAGGTAAGTGCTGTAAGAGAGATAGCAGCCCCGCTGATTTCTCCGGCCATGCCAATCTTGGTTGTATATCCCACTTCTTGGCTAGCCAAAAAAACGATTCCACCCAAACATGCAGCAGCAAGCTGTGCAGCCCGTATCTTCATCTGTTGCTTTGTTATTTCCATTTCCATACCTATTTCCCGTGCTTGCCCATGAACATAATCATCAAATGCATTCCCCGATTTCGGATGCATATCCACCTCGGTAAATTCTTCTCTCGTTCTCTTTCTTTGAAGATTCATAGTGATAAAATCGCCGTCATTAACCGGCTCAAATTCATGTTCACTAAGGCCAAATAATATATCAACAGCTTCAAAAGAATTACCGACATTTGGAGTAACATGCGGATAATCTTCAAGCAATGTCCTAAAAAGAAGATGGTACGGATTTGCAAGTGAGTTGTATTTCCTTGTTAGTTCAATTTGCCTCTCAATTCCATTTTGCGCTGCAGTTTCGGTATAGTGAGTTGCCGCATATTGTCTCTTAGAATAAATATCATGGTCAGGCATTTTACCGATGATTCCTGAAAACTCATCTTCACTGATGTTATTTAATTGTGGGAAAAACCGGTTGAGCCCTGACGCCAAAAAATAACTTAAAAACTTACCAGGGTAAAAAAGCCCAAGCATCACATCTCTCATCACATCTTCATCAAATGCTTTTTTGTCTTCATCCGGAAGAAAATGGTATTCTTGTCTGAAAAGATTTATATCAATATTTCGAAACGCTTCTCTTGCTGAAATACTTAAGGCAGGAGCCGAAGCATCAGCGATGACTACAACATTCTCTTCATTTAGAGCACCTTTTTGACATGCTCTTAAGGCAAGCCTGAATTGCTCGAGTGTAGGCATTTCCGAAAAACGAGCCCCAACCTCAATTGGTCTTGTCAAAACTTCCATATTTTCTTTAGGTAAATGAAACCAGATGTCTTTCCCTTCAGCATATTCGGCCGACGGAAATATCCCAAGCTCACTGACGTGTCTTCTTTGGGGAGAGGAACCCAAGAATAATGCCATATCGCCAGCGACTCGAGAAATCATTCCTACGGTTCCCGTCACCTCATGACTTACATCACCAATTGCCGCCCAGTCCCATGAAAGAGAAAATTCAGGATCAAGCCGTGTATCTATCAATTCTTCGGTCCCCTCCAAATTCCCCGGGGTCCAGAAAATATTTGTCAGCATTCTTCCATTCTTTGTTTTCAGATCCACTTCCCCATATGGGATTTTTCCATCTGCAACAGCACCATCATGTTCAACGCACAACATCCCGCCTGAGTTTTGCTTAAACCACTTATTGCGATACCGTATTTTTTTTGTGGGATAGCAAGAGTCTTGAGATTTTCTGAATAGAGCTGCATGACCTGCACCAATTGTCTCTCGCAACTCATCTTGAAATTGGTGATTAAGTTTTGGAAAATCACTTGGCGTAACATCTGGTAAAACTAAATCCCAGTCTGAGGAATTCGCAAGAGAACCCAGCGCTTGTGCTGATTTAGTATAACCAAACTTCTCGATTGCAGGACTCATTGCTCCCAAAACCGCTTGAGAAACAGTGCCTCTTCTCTCAGTTCCAGATGCGTTCAATAATTTGTATGCCCATGTCGAACCACGCAACTTAATTTTTACATCATTCCTTTCAGCGGTATCCAATAAAGAAGAAAATGCGGCATGCATAACAGGAAATATCCCCTTGGACGAAAACTCCGTCCCGTCATCTCTATATGTGTCCCCCAAAACCCCAGACAACGGAAACCACAATCCATTCGGAAATTCAGGACTTGCAAGTCTTTCATTAATTGCATTACCTACAAATTCTCTATTTTCTCTAGTGCTCCAAAAATTAACCGGGTGTTGACCGCTTCTCTCATGCATTGAAGACATATCCCACTCCTTTCTTTGTTGTCAAAACTTCCCTTGGAAGACCCACTGAGATAAGTTTTTTCCGCAATTTAGAGATGGTTTTCTCCAGTGCCCAATCGGTAACTTCTTCAGAATTCCAGACGACTTCACAGATTTTTTCTCTTTTCACTAATGTTCTGGTATTTTTCATAAAAAATCTAAGCAATTGTTCTTCTTTATAAGTCAGAACGTTGCTCAAATTGGAATTGTTGTAGTATGTATTTCCCCGCTCAATGTAGAAACCATCCTTTTGTATAGTTTTTTGGGAAGCAATTTTCAATAATGGAATAGTCAGCTTGCAAGAAAGTCCTTCTCTTACTAACAGTTTTATACGGAATAAATAGTCGAGAGCCGCAACATCACTTACGTTTTGCTGGTCACTGAAAATAAGTTCTTCAATTACTTTTTGCTCATTGGGAAATAATTGATTCCAAGAAGCAACAGCCTTTGTCAAAAGTTCCGGTGCTTTTAAAATGTGTTCTATCGAAATGTTTTGATTATTCCTGTATAGCCGTACAGCTTGCCGGAGTAACCACAAATTACCGCCACACTCTTGAAGAACACGGGTTTTTAGACTCGAAGGCAACGTCACATCCCAAAGATTTTCATTAAAGGTTACAAATTCTTCTGCATTATGTTGATCATAAATTTCCTGATAAATAATGTTTTGAAACATGGATGTGTATTCACGCTGTTGTTCATGAAACTGGGGGTTCGAAAGATTTAATTCGGAAAAATACAGAAATGAAATTCTGTGGTTTCGAGCAAGAAATTCGAGTTTTGACAGTAAATTGGACTTTTCCATAAAGAAGTTCTCAACTCTTGAGATAAAATACGCAATTTCATAGCCTTCCTTGATGATTGTTTCCAATAATTCCTCAAAAGAATCATCCACATGCAGGTTTATTTTTCTGGCAATTGCTGCTTGTAACAATTGCTGACGTAAATCTTCAAGAGATGTTGATGAGGAAAGTTCAGAATACAGCAGGATATAACGGTTGTGATACCGTCCCAAAGCTTCTTTAGTCAGCTTTTTATCCAAAAGCATTTGCGGAATTGTATAAAAATGGTCACCGACAAAATTTATAACAATCCCTGACTCGTTATAGCGCACTACCCTCAACCAGCTTTCACAATTTCCTCGAAATGTTTTGTAGCTGACAGCAATTGATTTGTCTTTCACGGTACGTATTATAGTATTGATCAGGAATAATTACAATATTGTCCTATTGTCTGACTTAAAAATAAGATTCTTTCGTTTTCAATTCCTGCTCTAATTCTGATCTATTCCTGATTTCTCTACTTGAAAAGCTCAACATTCAGGAATATACTCGTTAGTTGTCTTATGCCAAACCATGAATTAGCACCGCAAGACTACGCAGGGGGAAGAAGTTCTTTTTCGCATGGCTTAAGCGTCGAATACCCATTAGGGCAAGAGCCCCATATCATCAATGCTATTCATGAAATCCGCCCCGGAAATGGAGGAATTTCGCCGGACATTTACAAACCGACTTTTGATCTTGTCAATGCTGCTCAGGCTGATGCTTTTGAGCGAAGCGACAAAAAACCCGATACGCTGCAAAGAATTCATAACGGTATTGAGAGAAGGTTTCTTCCTTACGTACTTGAAAATGAGACAATCGCAGCACAGCTTGAGACAGAAAGATATCAGCAATTTGCTCAGGAAACAGCTTCTTTTTTGGATGCAAAAGTAGGGTTTTTCTTGTGTCCCGATGGAAGAATCCTTCCATTTCTTTTATTTGATCCCCGTGTTGCCAGCATGTACCGCAAGCTCCAGGGTCTTCCGGAAACACGCCCGTCAACAAAATATGGCTCATACGTATTAAATGATCCCGATTTGTCAGCTGCGGTCAAGACAGACACAGAACTTCGCATCGAATCCGGGGAAAATGCCGAATTGGTAGAATTGGGAGGACCCCATATACACTCACTTTCACCGGATCATGGATGCGGAGCGGGAATTGGCAAAATGAAGGCAAAAGGACGAACCCCTGAGATCGGCATGAAACATGGAGGAATCAAAGAATACTACGATGAATTGGGAGAAGGCTTTTACGCGTTCAACAACGCGGTTGGTGAATCCGGAGGAACCGGAACAACATTTGACCTTGTTCATGATGCTTATTCTCAAGGATTTATCGTAGGTCTTCGGGAGGGTCACAAAGAGTTTTTGCAGGAGCTCAGCCTGAGAGAAAATTTACTCCGTCTCGCCGAGCAAAGAAAAATCCTTATGACCGAGCTTCTGGATGACAGGTATCGTCAAGACATCATAGACATGTCTGCAAGAATGGGAGTTGTCTATCCTCTTGATATCAATGACTACAATCAATTCGGTAGCAACGCCATTACCATTGGGACGGTTGCACGTGAATTAAGCCTCCGCGAACAGGAAAATGGTTTTGACTTTATTCCTAATAGAATACGGGATGACAGTACGCCTACGGCATTAAGGGTTCTTGGATATCATGCTTTGAGAAATGTTGTCGCGAGAGTCTTGGGGGATGAAAGAGCAGGCGCACGGTCGCGTCATCCGGAAAAACTGATAAGAATCGGTCCAATTGGTGCTGATTTCAACATTCAAAATATTCCATTTATTCAGAATGTACCTTTTGGAAGAACCCGCCCTGAAGACATAGAGGGTCTTCGCGCACTACATGATCTTTCATACAATGTTATGAGAGAACAAGGAATCGATCTGACACAAGAAGGAAGAGTTATTCTTGCTACAGGATCGTATGATGAAGGCAGATATGCTAATAGACGCGCAGCATTGGAAGAGCTGAATGAAAGAAAAGGGATGGTCCAGAACAACGCGGCATGGTACCGCCTCAATTTTGAAGACAGTGTCGCAACAGGCGAAACAATAGTGCTGGGTTGCCTCTACACTCCCAGTTCAAGGCGAATCACTCATATCTTCTAGAAATTTTTCCGTTACTATTTTTTAGCAACCCACGTAATTCAAGCTGCGAAATTTGCATTGCAATTTCTACAACTGGAATGTTCATTTTTTTCGATATTTCGTCAATTGATAGCTCTCCATTCTCAAGTGATAAAACAATCTTTTTCTCGACTGTGTTTAAATTGTTTAATTCCTTTTCACTTTTTGTAAATTTCTTTTTAATATTTAATTCTTTAATAATGTCTTCTCCATCTGTGACAAGTCTTGCGCCATTCTTAAGAAGCTTTAGGCTTCCCTGCATCATCACGGAACGTATCGGTCCGGGAACTGCAAACACTTTTTTGCTTAATCTAAACCCCCATTCGGCTGTCACCAATGAACCGCTATCCTCGGAAGCCTCTGTAATAAGAACGCCTTCAGAAAGTGCCGCAACAATTCTATTACGCGCCAAAAATGTTCCTTTATTCGGCGGCTGGGACAAAGGATATTCAGAGATAATCAACCCATTATTCTTTAAAATATCAGAATACAAATTATAATTTTCAGATGGCAGACAACAGTCAACACCACACGCAAGAACCGCAATTGCCATGCCGTTATTTTGGATACTCACTCTGTGAGCCTTCGCATCTACACCAAGAGCAAGACCGGACACTATAACGACATTATTGCTTGCCAGTTCTGAAACGATGCTTTCTGTAACACTTTTTCCATATTCTGTTATTTTTCTTGTCCCAACAACTGCAACAATAGGTTTTTGTTTTAACAAAGTTGCGTTCCCTTTTAAAAACAGTCCGATCGGCGGGTCAGGAAGTTTTTTTAATTCGTTAGGATATTGTTTATCTAAGAAGGAAACAAATTCCGCTTTTTCTTTCTCGAGTTTTTGGGCATATTTTTTACTGTCAAATGTTTTCCTGAATGCGTCAAACTTTTTATACGTGAGTCCTGCAATTCCAATTTGCTGAAACTCTAACTCTGTTGCATTCCATGCTTTCTTCGAATCTCCAAATTTATTGAGTACTTTTTGAAAAGATTTCGGCCCTAGATTTGACATGGAAAACCCGAGCGAATATGTATCCATATTATTATTGTATTGCTTTCTCAAGTTGGGTACTATTGGTTATATGATTCAAAAAACTCTGGCAAAAATTATCATTGTAGGCTTTGCACTTCTCACAGGATTTCTTATTTGGGCATATATGGCATTCTCCTGATAGGATTTGAGGTTTTCATTTCTCCGTTTTGAAGTCTCTGGATACTAGAGTTGTGATCTGTGATGAGGGAAAGACCCCCGGCTGCGTTTCTGCAGCCGGGGGCGCTAGTTGCTTGATATGCGTCGGCTTGATTAGCCGATGTCGCTTGCCGCTTGTCCGCGGCGCGTACCGGCGAGGCCGGCACTCACGTAGGGCGGCTCGCCCCGGTCTTCGCTCTCGCGAGGCTGGAAGTCCTTGCCCTCCGACGCCCCCATTCCGGGAGCGGGTTCGGCAGAGCTGTGACGTGTCCAACGGCGTGAACGGCCGGTCGGCGGCGTCTCGTCCGGCTCCTCATGCGAGGCGTGGTCGTGGACTACCGCAAACGCGGCGCCAAGGATGTCGCCGAGGAAGGAACTGATTTCGCGCTGTGCGCGAGCGGACTCCCTTTCCTTCTCGATGGCAGGCCAGTACATGGCCACCGTGCCCTGTGGGGCCGTGAAACGGCCGAGCGGATGCTCGGGAAGGAGGGCGAAATCGTCGCCCGCGACCGCCATTGCGATGCACTGCTCGTCGCCGACGCGGTGGAGGAAGAATTCCTCCATGTTGTCGGGAACCGGCGCGCTCAGGTCAGACCTGACGGTGACCGGTACGAGCAAATGCTCGAGAAGCTGTTCTTCGAACAGATTGGGCTTGTCGTCCTTTCCGGCCATGTCGATGGCATCGAGCATGTCGGAGACAAGCCCCCAGGTGCTTCCGTCGAAACGGTAGTACCCGAGGATCTGGACGTTGCTAAGCGCGAAGGCAAGCACCTGCTTGGTGATGTCCTCCGGCTTCATGACCTGTGCCACCGACTGGTGGCCTCGGTTGAGCAAGTGGACGACGACGACCTGCCCTTCGGGCAGTTTCAGGAAGGCGGGATGAACCGCCTCCCAGCGAGACAGGGCGCTCTTGAGCGCCTTGGTGATACCTTGAAGGCCTGTGGTCACTGGGGTCTCCTTGCCGCATAGTATAGGTTACGGCTTCCCACCAACTTAAATTAGCAGAAAGCCGCAACCCAAAATATCAAGCAACTTGTTAATGATCTTGTGCCCGAACATTTTGGCATGCATATGCCAAAAGACGGACAAAAACGATACATTATAACATAAATTGGGCGCAACGTCAAACTATAGGACATATAAATCAGCCGTGATCCAACGAGTTTACAAATTCAAAATTAGGTATACAATAGATATATGCTCAACCTCAATTCTCTTCTTCTCTTTTCAGAAAACCCGAAAGAACTTGCCGATTTTTATGAAAAAGTTCTCGACAAAAAACCTGACTGGGTCGAAGAAGGTTACTACGGTTTTCAGGCTGGTAGCACTTTTTTAACAATAGGTATTCATGACAAGGTAAAAGGCAAAAACCCACAACCCGAGAGAGTCATGATAAATTTTGAAACATCGGAAGTCAAAAAAGAATTTGAAAGAATAAAAGAAGCGTCCGGTGCAAAAGTTATTGCAGAACCTTACGAAATGGGTGGTGTAAATATGCTTATTGCTACATTCGAAGATCCTGACGGAAATTATTTCCAACTTATTACTCCCTTTGAAATTGACCTTTCCAAAAATTAGAAAATTCGCTTTAGCGCTTCCTCTTCTTGCACTTTTATTGTTGCTTTTGATTTCAAAAAAGGAAAAACCTATATCAATTCCGCAAGAAAATCCGCAAAAAACAATCGGCTGGAAAGAATATGAAAATGACGAATATAACTTTTCATTCAAATACCCCGAAGGGCAACTGAGTAATTTTAATGTCACAACAAGTGATCTCGGGACAGCAACATACAATAAGATAAACAGCAAAAAATCCCCTCCAAATCCTAACGCATATAACGTCACTTTCGAAGTCGGTGCAATAAAATTCAAAGGAAAACTTGATGATTTTTTAAAAAACAATCTGAAGGAGACAGGAACAGCTGAAAGTCAGGAAATCACT
The DNA here is from genome assembly GCA_964589835.1 of uncultured Gammaproteobacteria bacterium. Classification (GTDB taxonomy): domain Bacteria; phylum Patescibacteriota; class Microgenomatia; order Levybacterales; family GWA1-39-11; genus JAUSNA01. The sequence goes on along the minus strand of CAZPUU010000003.1, from coordinate 29,317 downwards.
CTTGGCACATCGAGAGGAAAAAGATTTTCAAATATTGAAAAGAGGTCAGATGCCTACTTTCTCTATAATATTTTTCAAAAAGGAGATGTTATCTACAATTTTGCCCTACTTTCTGACTATCCGATTCTTATAAAGGCAAATCAAAATCTTCTCGATGAAATCCTAACAACGGTAAAACTCAATTAGTTGTTTGACATTTATCCTTTTACAACAAATACTAGAATTATGGAAGAAAATCAAAATCCAACACAACAACCTGTTCCGGTGGTTTCTCCGACTACTGCTTCTTCGACTCCACCCACATCAAATCCACCTCCCATTGTAAAGAAGTCAGCTAAATTTTCGATCAAGGCAATCATCGGAACCATAATTTTTCTTCTCGTTGCCGGAGGTGCAGCTGCAGGATTTGTTTACAAAGATGAAATTGTTTTACTAGTATCCAAACCTTCCCCTACACCAACCATCTCAGTCTCTCCTTCCCCTACCCTTGATCCAACAGCGGATTGGAACATATATTCGAATCATGCGGTGGAGTTCAAATATCCAAAAGACGCCACGGTTACAGAAAATTCAAACGGTTCAACACAAGAAACAGTCCATTTTGATTTTGGAGACAAAAAAATAGTTTTTGAAAAATTAGAAGTTGATAAGAAAAGCAAAGGCCAAGAAGCTCCATACAACCAAACAGACTTGGTACAAACTATCAACAATATTAGCTGGAAAGTTGTTTTACCTGAATCTACAAGTGAATATTGCGACGCAGGTGAATGCAGCCAAACCGCTCCAAGTTTTTATTCCTATCGCAATGCATATCGATATGCTTTTTACTATTATTCGAATGAACTGCAAGGTACGGTCAAACAAATCCTCTCCACTTTCAAATTTACAGATCTTCAAACTACAGAAAACAGTAGCTGGAAATTATTTGAAAACGAAATGCTTTCATTTAGATATCCAGAGGAATTGATTGTGACTGAAGATAATGGTCAGATTTCACTGAAGGAAAAACCGGGAGGTAGCGGATTAGTTTATCTAGAAATTTACACTAAGCCGGGTAAACTAACCGATTATTCTTCGATCTCAACTTGTGATAAATCTGAACCAAACAAAGAATGTATTGCTACAGAGGGATGGGAACAAAAAAATCCAATCGAAAATGTTACGATTGGAAAGAAGAAGGCAGTAAGTTTCTACCTTACAGGATTCGGAGATTATGCAAGACATGTTATTCAGATACTTGAAAATCCAAGAGTTGAATTTAATATGAATGTTGCAGGAGGAGGACTCGATAACACATTCTCTGAAATCCTAAAGTCACTCAAATTTTCTAACTAATAACTGTACAGCAAATATTTAATTCTTCTTCTCAAAGTAAGCTTTCAGAATATCTCTTGCCACAGGTGCTGCAACTTTCGACCCCTCTCCCCCATTTTCTGCAAGGACCGTCACTGCTATTTCAGGATTGTAAAAAGGGGCAAAAACAGTGAACCATGCATGTGACTCTGCATCTTCCCCATGTGCCTCTGAAGTACCGGTCTTACAACCCATCGTCACATGTACAAAATTTGCGCCTGCAGATGCATCCTTTTCGTAGTCGAGTTCATCAATTTTTAATTTTTCATTTTTAACTTTAAAGTTAAATAATGGATATCCCGTACCCCCCGTCTGACACGCTCCCCTCATGCCATCTTTTACAATTGCGATATTGGTTTTTGTAACCAGTTCTTCTGAAGTAAGCAAATTGCCGCCTGCTATTAAATGCGGCTTAAAAAAGCGTCCCCCATTTGCTACAAATTGTGTATATAAATTTACCTGCATTGGTGTTGTTTCCAAAAAACCCTGCCCGATACTCATATTGATTGTGTCTCCCAAATACCATTGCTCATCAAGATTTTCCTCTTTCCATTTTGGACTCGGAACTGTTCCTGCAACCTCTCCGGGAAGATCAACTCCGGTCTTACTGCCAAGACCCAATTTTTTTGACCAAGACGAAAGCTTATCAACGCCCAACTTTATCGCTGTTTGGTAAAAGAATATATCATTCGACCGCACAAGTGCTTTTCGTACATCCATTGCTCCTTCTTTGCGTCCTGTTGATAAATAGTTCCATGTACCGAAATTGCTTCCACCGACCGAAAGCACACCCGTATCTTCAAATTCGGTATTTTCAGAAATTGTTCTTTCAGACAGAGCAGCAAGAGAAGTAATTATTTTGTAGGTCGATCCCGGCGGGTAAACACCTGCAATTGCGCGATCCAAAAGGGGAAACTTTTTGTCATCCAAAAGAATATCCTCTTTTTTCTCATACTCACCCTCCGATTCATAGGTTGACTCACGGGTAAATAGATTTGGATCAAATGAAGGCTTTGAAAAAAGTGCAAGTATCGCTCCATTTCGGGGATCACTAACGACTACAGCGCCTTTTTCAATTTGTCCCATGGCAGTAACGGCAGCTTTTTGAATATCCGTATCAAGAGTGGTTCTTAACACCGATCCCGCAACGGCCGGTTGCTCTCCTAAGAGACGGATTTTTTCACCCTGTGCATTTACTTCGTATAATTGTTTTCCGTTTTGCCCGTGTAAAAATTTTTCGTATTGCTCCTCTATCCCCATCCGTCCCGTAAAATCGGAAAGTCCATAATTCTTAAAATCGGGGAGCAGTAACTCTTCATTATTTACTTGCCCAACATATCCCACAACGTGTGAAAAAATGTCTTTATAGACATATTCTCTTTTAACAGTTGCAAAGACATTCTCCCCTTTTGCTAATCGCTTCAAAGCATCATCCTGATCAAGCCAAACAACTTTGTTGTCTTTCAAAATATTGAATGCCGGAACATTGCGGACGAGAGCATTGCCATTCCTATCCAAAATTATTCCTCGGGGAGCAGGAATAAGAATTGTCCGAATTCTATTCTCATCGGAAAGCCGGGAATAATAAGAAGCCCTCACTACTTGCAATGTAAAAAGGCGCATTACAAGAAGAGAAAAAATAATAAGAAGTACGACGATTGGTATGAGACGCAATATTCCTCCGAAAGAAGAATTGGAAAAATTCCGTTTTCTTTTTATCCGCTCCTCAAATACGTGGTCGGAAAATGCAAATCCAACATCCCTTTTTTTTCTCATGAGAAATTACCTCCTTTTTTTTGGAGCAGATTAAATCCATACCACCCGAAAGAAGCAATAACAATAATAATTGTTGTGTAAAAAACAGAATATGAAAGTGTATTTGCGTAAATCAAAGCGCTTACAGCGATAAGAAAAGACGAAACGAATACGTCATCTGACCCCGAATATCTTTCATATAGAAAAATAATTATCAAAAGCCCGATCAAAAAAAAAGGTGTATATCCAAAATATGTTACCCGCAAAGAATCAATAATTAATGCACTCAAAAAAACACCAATATATACTCGCACTTTTCTTACGAAAACCAGAAAAAATGCACTGATCAAATAAACCAATGGTACAGTAATAAGAGTATTCTCAATGAGAAGCGCAATGACGATGCTTAAAATGAAAAATGCAGAAATAATAATTTTGCTCACATCTGGGAAATGACGAATATATTACTGAGTGATGAATAATTTATCATGGGAATTATTTCAGCACTTTGGAAAGGTGCAGTTTCATTTTTTGATATTGATGCAATTTTTCCAATTATAAGATCAGGAACAACCCCAACTCCGGTTCTATCAACTTCTCCTTTTGTCACAACTATTCCCTCCTTTTTTAGAGCATCTGTTATAACAACTCCATCAAAAAGCATAAAATCCTTTTGACCGATAAGAATTCCATTTGCATTCGTTTCGGGATATTTTGCAAGAACCCGTAATTTTTGATTGTATGGGGTTGTAACTACTGAAAAATTCTTGCTAACATTCTCGATCTTCCCTATAAAATACTTTTCGAACATGACCGTCATTCCTTTTTTTATTCCATTTTTTTCTCCTACATTAATAATAAATTCTTGCGGATTTTTACTGGATCCCTGGAATCCGACAATTTTTGCAGCAACCAAATTCTGAGAGGTTTCTCCGCTTATTTGAAATTGATTCCGCAGCGCTGCATTGTCTTGTTTTAAGAGTTGATAATCAACCATCTTTTTTTCGAGTTCTTGAATTTTCTTGACAAGCCGGGGGTCATCTTTCCCTTCGCTTTTTCCCATGGCATACAATCTGCTTTTGGGAATTGAAAAAATTGACTGCACGATTCCCTGCATCACTACAACCGGTGAAGAGTTCCTATTTACATACACGAGAATAGATAAGAAAAACGCTAACACTAATGAAATTACTATTTTTTTTCTTTGGGATTTAGGACTGGAATTGATCATGAGAGCAAGTAACACTGTACCAAAAATGAGCTCATGTGGCAAGTTTTCTGTTTGGAATAAGCCCCGGGGGATGCCCAGGGCTTTTGGTGGGTGGTTGTTGCGTCAGTTGTGGCTCGGCGGAGCCGGTGGTGGCGGACTGAAGGTCTGCCGGGCTTTGATCCCGGCAAGGTGATGAACGGGTGTGTACCCGGCGGCATTCGAGTCCCCGGCGGGGACGTTGTTGGTCTCTCCTTGACCGGTGCTTCAGGCACTGTATGGCCTCCTCCATTCCTTGGCTGGAGGACCGAAGATCTCCTCTTCACGCACTGTCCCTCGCATGCGGCGGACGTGGTCGGAGAACTCAGGATCGGTGAGCCCGTGATCACGCGCAAAGGAGCGCGTTAGCTCCTTGGAATCATCTGGCTCTTCGCTCAACCTGGGCTGAATCATCCTGTACCTCGCTTCAAATGTATTGCCTTTCGGCACCCCGAAAACTAATGCTTAATTTCAAGAGTGCCAAAAGGCAAATCGCAACAATCACTTGTAAATGTGCAACCTTCCGATACTTGGAAAGCATTTTTCCAAATTGGAAGACAAAACACAGTAATTCTACACCTATAGTCTCAGAAAGACCAGATGT
>CAZPUU010000003.1:0-24259 GCA_964589835.1 uncultured Gammaproteobacteria bacterium | reverse complement strand
ATTGGAAGACAAAACACAGTAATTCTACACCTATAGTCTCAGAAAGACCAGATGTGTTTTTGCTTTCTGAGAGGATTTGGCAAGGAACATAAAAATCAGAATTGAACCGAGGATCATGCCATACGGCGTTTTGTAGAAAATTACAATGTCTCCAAGAATTGGAACTATTGTCAGTATCTTCCCATACACCACGCTTTCGTGTACAAGGTCCATATCTGCATGTGTATTTGAGTCGCCTTTTGTTGAAAAATATGTATCTCTACCTATAGCAATTTTGTCGACAATTCTATGCGCGATGTATTCTCTTCCATTTTGAGAAAAGGTTACAATATCCCCTATTCTGTAACTATTTTCCCGCTCTGCCAAAATAATACTTCCGGTCGGAATAACAGGCTCCATAGAACCCGAAACAACCACAAATTGCCGGAATGTTGAAAGGGCGGGAATGTAAGAAGTTAATACATTGAAAAAAGTTACCGGAAGAAGCAAAAAATTTATAATAGCAACGAACCAAAAGAGCTGGGCAGGCATAATTTAATAGTTGATAGTTATTAGTTAATAGAAATTGTTGAAAAGTTGCAAGATGGAATACAAAGGACTACTATCAGATTACGGCAGAATTAATTCATGAGCAGGTTCTTAGAAACCGAATCATCTGCTCCCTCATCCCAAATCGCGCCAAGCGCCGATCAATTGTGGAATAACTTGCTTGCCTACAACCCATTCGAACCGTACCTTCAAATGCAAGAAATGGGCTCACAACTTTTCGCCGGCGTTATCTCAGTAATACAACCTGTCTTAGAGCAAAAAATACGTACAATCGAAATGACTGACGAATTACATGGAACAAGCACTGAGTTGCAACTTTTTGAGCTTCTCAGATATTCCAATCCCTCACTTTACTACGGCACACCCGAAACTCGGGGAAATAAAAGAATGATTATGGCCAACGGATTTACTCCCTATAATCCCATGACAGAAAGTGTTTTTACTGCTCCTGCAATGAGCATTTACCAAGAACTGCTGCCATTTCTTAAACCCAATGCAATACTGGAACCGAAAAGAAAATGGTACGAAAGACATGGACACACTGCCACTTTTGCTTTCGATGGTCCAAATCATATCTGGTATCAGAATTTCATCGACACCTACCAAGCCGCACTTGCAGCCTTTGAAACAGGCGAAGAGGTTTGGATCGATGGATTAAGCGCAGGTGGCATGCTGGGAGAAATGGTTGCAAAGAAATTTGCAAAGGAAGGCAAAGTCATAAACCTAATTACCCACGGGAGTCCGGAGGTAAATGAAGAAATTTTGGAATTGTTTGAGGAATCAACCGAACGAGAAGGAATGATGGGACAAGTCCACAACCTGGCAAAATTAAGTGCCGTAATGGATCCGGACGGCGAAAAAATGTTGGGCGAAATTTACGAAGCCGCAACAGGAGCATTCCATCCTGACAGTCAGGTCGTACGGTTTTACTCGGACGATGACAGAGTCTGTCCAAAACCATTAGACCCAAATGCTGTTGAAGTAGGAGGCAAACATGCCGTTATCCCATACAGAGTTGGTACATTGAGACGCGAACAAGAACTGCTGGCTTCGAATCGATTACTTCAGAATGTAGCTTAATTTTTCGGAGAGAGTTTTCGGTACACGTAGGCACCCGCAAGAGAGACAATAGGCCAGGCAACAATTAGACCAAAACCTAGTGCAAGCATTCCCAAAATAGTTATTCCGATAAATATTATTCCCAGATAAAAAAGCTTTAATCTGCTTCCTTTCGTAATCTGACCACTTTTTTTGAAAGCCTCAAGCGGTCCCATTTTCTTATCTATAATAAGATACGTCGTGTATTGATATTTGATCCCCCAGATAATACCCGGAATAATAAGCAAAATAAATCCTCCCACGACAACCAATCCGTATAGCAGTGATCCCAAAAAGTAGTTGAGAAGATACCCATAATGCATATATAAATCTTCAACCATTGGCTTTTTCCCATCTACCATTTTAAGAGTAATAACAATTACGCCAATCCCCGTAATCATTTGCACAATCCATCCTAAAATTGAGAAGAGAAAAGTTAACCCCGGAGCATTTTCCTGCGCCCAGTCACGAAGCCAACTGGGAATCATGCTTGCAAGAACGATAATTCCGAAAGTAAGCAGTAAAAATTTCCATTCCTTTTTAAAAGTTTCCCAACCGAATACTAAAGATTCTTTTATCGTAAATGCGTGAAGTGCCATACGTATATTTTCGCGAAGTAAGCCTCAAATGTCAATAAGGATATTTTTACTTCGGCGAGGCAAAGACCAACAGTCTTTTCCATGCAGTTCCGGGAGGCCAACACGTCTGCAAAATTACCCTCTCCCCTTGTCCTAAAGCACTATCAATGTAATGAGTATCTGTATCATCAACGATTTTTGTTTCGGTTACTTTGTAATTAAACCTCTTGTTGTTGAAAAAGAGAACTATGTCATCACCTTTCTCCATTTTATTGAGTAAGTAAAATACTGCGTTATAGCGGCCGACATTCCAAAAATTATCCGTACTATGCGCAAATAAGTAAGTCGTCCCATCAATTCCCGGATAGGCAGTTCCTTTTGCGTGAGCAATGCTTGTCCGGAGTACCTCCAGATATTCCGCTTCATTGTCAGGACTTACATTGGCAACTATTTTTTCATTTGCTCCAATTTTTGGAATCATGACAGTAAATGCCGGATCAGCAGGATACAATATTTCCTCTTTTTGACCGGACAATACAGTGTCTAAAAGACTCGGCTGCGCTTTTTGCCGTTGCTTCACTACCAATTTTCCTAATTCAGATGGACCACTATCAACCTCTTGGGCCACCTTGTACCTCACTTCAAAAAATTGTGCGGCTCTGTATTGCACCTCAAAATATGCAGCCGGACCAAATGTGGCTCCCAATCCGAAGAGCGTAAACAACACAAGAAAATTACCGATTGTTCTGACAATCAAAAATGTGATTATCTGTCTCTTTCTTGATTTTTTTTTGAAATGTTTTGGAGGAACGGCCATATTAATATGTAGTTAGTGAGAAAATGACCAGAGAGTTCATGGTTGATTTATATATTTGAAGATGATTCGATAAAGAAAATATCTTTCTCCGCTGTCCATTGGACAATCGCATCTTTTAAGACGGGAGGCACAATATTTTTTTCGATGAATTCCTCCATTGTGAACCAGTAAAAAGAAACGTGATCTTCTTGCGAGACTACGGTTTCAATGTCAATATCGGTATGAAAAACAAAACTTACTTCATGTTTTTTCTGACCGTCCTGAACAAATATATTCTCAATCCCTCCGATAAATTGCGCACCCCGCATTCGTGCTCCCATCTCTTCATAAAGCTCCCTCGAAAGCGCATCATGTAATGTTTCGGAAAATTCTACGTGCCCGCCCGGTAGAAAAAAATAATCCCGGCCATGAGTTTGACATACCAATATCTTTTTGTCCCTGACTATAAATGCCCGCACTATCAACTCGAATTGATTATCCATACCTTTATTATACATAATGGCCCACTTGACACAATTTTCAATAATCGACATAATGAGGTTATGATTGACGGGGAGCAAATAATCGGAGGCGAAAATGTTGGTGAACAAACACGCCCGCTACAAAACTCCGAGACGCCCAAGCCAAAAAAACCTGAAGTCGTCGGTGGCCCTGATCGCGTATCATGGATGGATAGACTTGCAAGTTTTGCCCGTCGAAAACCAAAAACAGCTGCAACACTAGCCGGAGCCGCAACACTTCTTGCAACCGGTACTGCAGACAACGCACTTCACCTCGCTGACCAAACCGTTGATGCCATTACCAGTCCTTTTGAAGCGCTCACAGATGTTTCAGATGAATTTACAACTCCCAAAGAGGTATATGCAGGCGCAATCAATGTGAGTCTTGACGGAGACTTGAATGGTCGCAAACAACCGAATACGGATAGTGAAAAAATTGATTGGAACAATATAAAGTTCGTAACTTCAAGATTTGACAGCGAGAAAAATCAGAACGTAGAAGACTTTATCGAAGCCGGAAAAGGATTTTCCATTGACAACCCATTGATTGTTTTGGCTCAGGATGCCGATGGAGGAGCAAAACCGGGACGGTGGCTAAAACTTCCCGCTATAAATAAAGACGGAGACAGATTTGACGTGTATGTCAGTATCAGCCAACAAACGTTCCCCAATATTGACCTTGACGGTGACGGATATGTTGGTATAAAAACCCAAAAACTGGAAGACGGAAAACAAGGATATATGCCCGCAGAACCGGGAAAGGATCTTCCAAATGGGGAATTTAATCACATTCGCACTCTTACACCACCCGCAACTCCTCAGGAATAATTTTATTTATCGGAAGATTTAAATAACCCTACAAGCAGTATCAATAAAAATGCGGAAAATGCCATGACCGGTATCGTGACGTATCCATATTGAGCGAATTCGACAGCAGAACATTTTGCAACTTCGTCATTGCACTCCAATGCCTTCGGAAATAGCTGTAACAATATATGATATCCGGCAATAAGTAACCCTATCCCAGACAAAGGCATTATGTACTTTTTGATATGTAGATCATTTTTGATAAGCGCTACAAAAGAAATAACTGCCATTGGATACATCATACTCCGCTGGTACCAGCACAATTTACACGGAATGAATGAAATCAGCTCTGAAAGCGATAGGCTCCCAACTGTTGCCGTTGCACTGATAATTAAAACAACCGCTACATAATTTTCGGCAATCAACTTTGTGATTTTTGACACCCGTTTTTCTTTTGGAAAAAATTTCCGGATGAATAGTAACGCAAGAGCCCCAACTACCAAAATGTTTGAAAACAAAGTCAGTGTAGCCAAAAGGCTAATTACGGTTGATGATAAAGGCTGCATAAATTATTGCAATTGTAATGTTCCTGGAGCAGATGTTGGAGTAGCAACTGTCTGGGGAGCAGCTGAGCCGGCTGTCTTTAACTTTGGTTCGATAAGTTTTTTAAATTCTTCAAGACTTGCCGGGCTCTGAATTTTTTCACCCTCAATAAAGAACGTGGGGGTTCCGCTAACACCGTTTGCTATTCCCTCTTCCCTTTGAGCATCTATCGCTTTTCTTACTTCGGGATCAGCTTGATCCTTTTTGAATTTTTCAACATCAAGCCCAATTGCCTTTGCGTATTCTTCAAATTTTGCCTGTGGATCAGGAAGTGCCGACCATTCTTCTTGTTTTTCATACGCAAGATCTACGAATTCAAAGAATTTATTTTGTCTCCCTGCTGCTTCGGCCGCAATTGCTCCCGGCATCGCATTCGGATGGATACTTATGAGGGGAAAGTGTTTGAATTTAACCATAACCCTGTCCGGATATGCATCGATCAAACCTTTGACTATCGGATGATACGATTTACATGCAGGGCATTGAAGATCACCGAACTCAACTATCGTCAGGACGTCTTTTGCCTGACTTGCTGAATCGGTTGCGTCAGTTTCCTTGGTCCTTATGATCCTGTCATGTCCGGCAGCGCTGAATTCTACTTTACCTGACGGTGTTGATGGATTGTTCTTATTCTTGGCAACCAAAATAACGCCAACAAAAAGTACAAAAAATAATACACTTACAACGCTTATCGCAATCCATTTTACTGAATTATTTTTCTGTTCCAAATTTCTTTCCTGGAGTTTTTCAAGTTTTCGAAGTTCTTTGAGTTGCTTTTTTGTGAGTCCCTCGGCCATGATTACTATCATACCAAACTCAAACCCCGAGTCAAGGACTTACCGGCAAGATACTGTGTTAAAATAAAACATCTTTTTAAGACCCCGTAGCTTAATGGATTGAGCAGTCCCGTCCTAAGGGAAAGACTGGAGGTTCGACTCCTCTCGGGGTCGCACGGGGTGTGGTGCATCGGTAGCATACACGATTCGGGTTCGTGTGGCAGAGGGTTCAATTCCCTCCACCCCGACATATCCAAGAACATATTGACAGGAAAATGTATCTCGTGTACATTTTTTGTATGTCGGCAGAACGGATAATCGAGGCAAAGCCCCCGGAAATAAAAAATCCTCTTGAAACCGCTTGGTCAGAAATCTCTTTCATGCCTGAAGGAATACGTGACGAAACCCCTATTCCATCACTTGAAATTTCTCTCATGGGACAGGGAGCTTTTGGCGCAGAATCGTATGAGGGTCTCAAAATGCAGGGTCATCATGTTGGTGTCGTTTTTGCACCGCTAGGTGAAAACCCTCTCAGAAAAGCGGTTCTTGCCGACCAGGAAAAAGGCATCGATGTCAAACTTTATGAGCTTACCGGAAAAAGGGAGGATCTCGATACTCCTGAAGCCGCAGCCCAATTCAATCAAAACAACCCCGATATCGGTGTTTTTGCAAGCATGACTACTATTGCTCCCAAAGATGTCTACAATGGTCCAAGGATGGGAACTCTTATCTACCATAATTCTCTGGTTCCAAAAGGACGGGGAGGATCGGCAATGGAACATGCATTAAGCAGGGGAGATACTGTCGGTGGAATTTCAATTATTCTTGCTGACGAAGGGGCTGACACCGGAGATATTGTTTTGCAGTCACCCATGGAGCTTTATAAGCACGATACACCGTTTTCTGTAAATGCAGATACCTATAAACTTGGTGTGCAAATGATTCTGGATAGCGTCGAGATTGCAGCAAGAGGCAAGCTAGATGAGGTAAGAATTCCACAGGATAAAACTATCGATACACAAGAACCCTATCTTGGAAAACTTCCGGTGGATTGGAGCAAACCGGCCGAAGAAGTGTATGACTTCATACGAGGATTGCTAAACAAAAAGCCATATGCAGTGCTTGATAAAAACAAACCGTTTGATGTCCTCAATATGGCGGGGGACGTTGCATGGATGCCTGACCGCACCTATACCGGCGTTGAACCGGGTACAATAGTAGAAATAGCCGACAAGGGGATGGTAGTTGTTGCCGGAAACGGAGAAACAGTCCGGGTTGGAACCCTTCAAAAGTCTAAGATATATAAAGGAAAAGACTCGGGGGGAATTTTTGAGACGAAAAAGCCGGAAAATATCGGAAAAAGAAAGCCTGCGGCAAGTCTTTTTGACGAAGAAGGAGTCGTTGTCGGTCAGAAGTTTATAGCTCACACCGACCATGAATAGCTTGCATTAGGCACATTTTAGTGAAACAATACTGATATGGACCAGGAACAGGTTGCTCAGCAACCGACACAACAGCCATCTCCCCCACCAAAACCTCAACCTATTGTTATTCGCAAAAATAACAACGCACCCCTTGTGGGAGCAATTATTTTTCTTGCACTCGTCATAGCTGCAACAGCCTTTTATCTGGGTGGGCAAAAAGAATTACCGATAACAACAACTGTTCCTACACCTCAACCAACAACTCCTCCGCCAACGCCTACTATAATTTCTGACCCGACAGCCGGGTGGACAAAATTTACCTCGACTAAAATGAAAGATCTTGCATTCGCACAATTTATGATTTCTTATCCTCCCGCGTGGATAGAAAAGGAGGAAAAAAATGAGCTGACAAATACTATTACATTCACAAAAGGGGAAGCAGAAATAAAAATTTACCAGGCACCCATGGGAGGATCGGCGTGCATTTTTGAAGGAGAAATGCCTGACGGCCCTGCTACAGACTATAGAAAAGCAAAATACGTAGACATAAAAAATAAGTCCGAAATTATATTAAGAAGAATAACACCTGACACATTAAATGGAAAAGTCACGTATTCATTTTGCTCCAATAGCCTTCAATCACCTACAACATTTGGAATTCCTACCCTTTTTGGAGGCATCACGTATACACTAACAAACCCATCAGAAACGGATTTGAAAGAAATGGATACCATTCTCTCAACTCTGCTGTTAGTACCAAAACCGCCAAAATAACTCCTGCTAAAAGTAATTCGGTTCAAAATCGCTGACAAGGAGAAGTTCGTTATATAATACGTTCACTATGGACGGAATTTTTGCTGTCAACAAGCCGCTGGGAATAACATCGCATGATGTTGTCAATTTAGTAAGAAGAAAAACAGGAGTCAAGCGAGTCGGACATGGGGGAACACTTGATCCTCTCGCAGAGGGCGTCCTTGTTATCGCCGTTGGACGTGAAAACACCAAGCTGTTAGACCAGTATGTGAAGGGGGAGAAGGAATATGTTGCAGAAATTCAATTAGGCTCAAATTCGACAACAGATGATGGGGAAGGTGAAAAGGAAATTGTAAATGATAATATCAAACCAGATATATCTGAAATCGAAGAAGTGATCAAAAAATTTACAGGCCAAATTGAACAAATTCCACCCATTTATTCATCTGTGAAAATTGGAGGCAAACCGGCCCATAGGAGAGTGCGCGCCGGACAAAAAATTTCTCTTAATTCCCGCACGGTAATAGTGCACTCTATCACAATAGATCACTACTCTTACCCTGTCTTAAAATTGAAAATAGCCACCGGACCGGGTGTGTATATACGATCCATAGCACGTGACATAGGAAAGGAACTTAAAACCGGCGGATACTTAAAAAGTCTTGTCAGAACACGGGTTGCAAGATTCTCAATTGAAGATGCACTACCCCTCGAGAACTTAACAACCACAACAAAATAACAAGAAAGAATAAAACTCTAAATACACTAACTCTTAGGACTAGCGCTCGTCGGCTCCGTACAAATGAGGACTATCGGTTCTTTCCCAAGTAAAAATATCGCTGTCTGAGAAAATTATACCTAATTCTTTAGTTGCCGCTTCTACCGACTCGGAAGCGTGAATCAAATTCATTTGTGTTGAAATTGCAAAATCTCCCCGTATTGTACCGGGCTCTGCCTGACGGGCCTGAGTAATACCGATCATTTTTCTGACAACCGATGCTGCCTCTACTCCCTCCCAGACCATCGCAACGATCGGATAAGATGTCATAAAAGCTTTAAGTGATGGGAAAAAAGGACGCTCTTTGTGGTGAGCATACCACTCGTCTATAACCTCATCGGTCATATTCATCATTTTAAGAGCTGAGAGTTTGAGCCCTTTTCTTTCAAATCTGGCAATTATTTCTCCGATAAGACCCCTCTGTACGCCATCGGGCTTCACGAGTACAACTGTTTTTTCCATATTGTGTAATTTTACCTAGCAAAGAGCCAAATTGCAACATAAATAAATCGCGTCATAATTTGTTCTATCAAAATACAGTGCTATACTAATTGAAAATGGAAGACAATGGCGGACAAGATCCGCAGATAGCTGAGAACCCTCCCCCTACTCCAATAGCAGTTGGTTTCGTAGACAGAATGCGTCAAGCTCAAGAAAAATTCCCGCTTGTTCCTGAAGACGCAGTAAAAGAAATGCAATTAACTGGAAGAATTGCCGTCCTAACCACAGCTCTTTCAGCCCAAGATGGACTTATGGGTATAGCAGAAAACATCCATGCCGACACACCCGACCTGGAGGACCAATTAAGAACCAGTTTGTTTACAGGCGCTGCAGCATCTCTAACCGACTGTGTGCTTGGATATCCCGACGCAACAAATTTTGACCGACGGGATGACCAACTATGGATTGAACATTTCGGAAGACAAGAAACGTATCTTCATACGCTTTATAAAGATAGACAAAAAATCGATTCAGGAATTTATAGAGACGACATGGCTGAAGCCCTCAAACTTCTTAATGCAATCGAATACATTCTGCACCTTGAAAAAAGTAGAAAACCAAGCAAAGACTACATTGAATTAATAGCAAAAATGAGAACAAAATTTAATTGTGGGCTTCCTGACATTCCGGTCGATAGGAATTTTTTTGACGCGAGATTTGCTATCGAAAAAGATTATATTGTTGACGCGGTAGAGGCAAATGAAGCAAGTCACGGTAGGAAAGATCTCACGCATGCAAATTCTCCATCTTACGATTTTGATTCACAAAATGACGATCAAAAACCTCAATAACTCAAACAATTTCAATAATTTTTCTGTACGTTGTTCTTACTTGTAAATGTAAATTATTATGGCCGATAACATTGAGGGTTATTTTATGAGCTCCCTCCAAAATTGACCCGCTTGGCACCATTTCATCAAATTTTGCCTTCATGCAATATACTTTGGTGAGGTGCAAAAGCGTAATATTTCCAATTTCCTTGATAAGATCCGAATTCGGCAATAGCTCTCTTCCGGAAGGAAGCCAGGAGATAAATATAGCCATCCATGTTCCTTTGAATGGCGCGCCGATTGAAATAAATTTATCCACCCTGCTCCATCCATCGTAATAATGAAGATACAGATATGAAGTGATCGCCCCCGATGAAATTCCTACCAGTGTCACATCCGTTAGTTCATTGCGCTCTAAATAACTATCCAAATGACCTGCTGATTCATGAAAATTCCCAAGCCGGAGAGGAAAGTTGGCTAGATACACATTGTAGCCCTTACGCTCCAAGTAATATTTCCAATATAAATGTCTGAAATTAAGACTCAGCCACCGCTCAACTATTACAATGGTTTTGCCATTGCCATTTCCCCTCAGCTCCCAAGGAGGCACAAAAAGCATGATGAGAGAAAGGACAGGATAAAAAACAATAAGAGTACACTCGGTGAGTATTTGAGAAAAAAATCGAAGCATGAATTTATTGTAACTCATCTCCGGACGGTGATGCAGGATCTTCAGTTAACAGTTCTCCGAGCTGTTTGCGGATATCCCCAAGTCTGCGGGTATCATCCTCTACTACTTCCTGCTTCTCAGTATCATTGACCAAAAAGTCGGCTTCTTGAATAAGTTTTGCCGCTATTGCCCGGGGTCCAAAAATCTCATGCCCGCCTTCGACCAGCCTGAGCGAATCAATCGGTACTCTATTTTCCGTCTGTTGCAACTCCATCTTTATATCAATTATCTCTTTCCGCTTTCTGTTTTTTTCTTCTTCACTATCGGAAGGCAAAATTTTCAATTCCTCAGGAATTTTTTCCATACCATCAGCCCCAATAAGTTCCGGCCTGACACTGCTGTTTGCTACCGCTTGTCGCGCAATATTTTCCACCAATCCTTGTGCTGAATTTAGCTGATCGGAAGCACCCTGAATGATGCCTACTTTTAGTCCCATCGCCTTGAGTAAATTTAACGTGTTGTATTCATTTGCCCCTGCCATTGCAAACCCCTCTTTAGCAGCTCTGCCGGGATGACTTTTCAAAAAACTTTTCCACGCGCGCTCAACCCTTTCTTCGATTTGCCTATCCTCATCGGTTTTTTCCCTTTGATTGTTTCTCCCGTCTTCTACAGCTTTTCTTTGAAGCAAGTTATCCAAACTTTTCCCTATTACACCCCGCTTTGCAGCGTCAAAAATCCTGCCACGAAGACTTTTCTCACTACTACTTTGCACTCCATGCTCTGATGGATCGCCTGCAAGACCCATGGGACTTACCAATATCATAGAAGCTACCTTCTCCTGCATCTCCGGATGATTCTCTATCAGCGAAAGCAATACAAGAGCAGACATTGACTGCCCTACGAGATGAAATTTTTCACTGTCATTTGCCTCCAACCATTTCTTTAGTAACTCTGCCTGTCTGTCTATCTCATCACCAAATTTCTCCTTAAAGCCACTGGCTCCACCCTCAATATCAAATGGAACCACCCTCTGCCCTGCCTCAAAAAGCGCCTCAGTTGTGTTGCCAATCACTTCTTGGTTCATCGCCCAGCCAGTCATCATAACCATTGGAATCTCTCCTCCGGGACGCATCATCTCAGGAACTATATCCCTAAATGCAACGGTGCCCAGGCCACCAAATTCCATTGTCTGACGGGGAAATTTTTCTTCTAAGTTCACTTCTTGCGTAACTTCTGGAGTTTTTGGAGATTGTTCTAGCTGCGCTTCTTCCGATTCAATCTGCTGATTGGTGTCCATTCATGAAGTGTAGAACTATTTCAGAAGTTTTTCAAACCGGTCGGGATTTCCGAAAACGCTAGATGTCTTCAGGGACATTACCAACTCTCATATGCTCCAAGTCTTCAAACGCTTTTAAAAGCTTAATTCCGAAATCTTCCTGCGCATACAACCTGTTGTCGTGTCCTCCCCCAACCATCGTAATTGAATCGAAGGGAGGCATTTTTCCCGATTGCCGTAACTCCTTATTTAATGCCTCTTTATCTCTGAAAAACTGTCTGACTGCATGCCTTTCCTCATCGGTCATATCATGAACGCTCACAGGGGGATCTTTATGTGAATCATCCGATCTAATTGGTGACGGAAGAAAGTGAGAATCATAATCATTTCCCGCCAACTCTTTCCACGCGGACTTTGCATCTTCACCAATATTGGCCCACAACTTCTCAGCCGGAGTGAGTTTGTCACTTTCCGCCTGCATAAAACCCAACCGAATACCTTTTGCATCCAGTTCTTCTTTAAGACTTTTTAAGGCTCCGTATTCTTCAGATTTTGCTATTGCTGCAACTTCTTTGACTGTCCTTTTGGGATTTTTCCCAACATACAATCCTGCTTCAAGACCCATTTTTAAAATATTTCTTCTTTCAATTGGCGATTTTGCAAATGTTAATCCGTCTTGGGCAAAGTGGATCAGGGATCTTCCTACCAACCGCAGGAGATTATCATCTCCTGAAATTCCTGCCGGAGAAACCATCAAAATATTGCGGATCTTGTCAAGGATTTCCGGATGTAATTTCATAGCAGCAATCAAACTCATCGAAGCCATTGAATCAGCAGAAATATCTACTTTTTCCTCCTGCTGAAGCAGTAAATCAGATATTAGTTCTGCCTGCCTTACAACCTCTGTAGCTATACCGTCTTTTTCAGTTGCTTCACCGCCATGCCGGGGAAACTCACAAGCAATGAGATTTCTACCATAAACAGGTT
This sequence comes from uncultured Gammaproteobacteria bacterium, assembly GCA_964589835.1. Taxonomy (GTDB): domain Bacteria; phylum Patescibacteriota; class Microgenomatia; order Levybacterales; family GWA1-39-11; genus JAUSNA01. Next base: position 11,372 of record CAZPUU010000003.1, on the reverse strand, counting down.
TACTTAAAATTTCACCCTCTTTGCCTTCCAGCTCTCTTCTTCCTTCAGACAAACATCTGAGAAGGGGTTTTTCAGTTGCAAGCGTAATGCTCCAACCGGGAAAAACAACGAGTGGCGTATTGTCCTGAGGAGAAGGAAAAGCGCTCTCAATTTCAATATATGGCATTTTCCCGGCAGAACTTTCCAATTCTCTCTTTTGCGTGAATTGACTTTCAAAATAAGAAACATCAGCCCTGGAGTTTTCAGCTTGGTCCATTCATGAAGTGTAGAACTATTTCAGAAGTTTTTCAAACCGGTCGGGATTTTCAAAATTACCGATCACTGCAAGAGAAAGTATTTTTGTGTCCAAGTATTCTTTAGCAACCCGGTGAATATCGCTCATCGTCACTTTATCAATTTTCTCGATAATATCATGCGGATCATGAAGCTCACCTTGCAATATCTCCTGCGACGCATACATGACGGCTGACGAACGGGTGTCCTCAAGCTCGAGCACAAAATGTCCTTTTGTATATTCTTTTGCTTTCGTGAGCTCCTCTTCGGTTATCTCTCCTTTTTGACCTACCTTTACATACTCATCGGCAACTACTTTAATCGCCTCATCGATCCTCTTCGGATCGGCTCCGGCAAAAGTCGCCAAGTATCCGCAATCGAGATAATGATCGGAATTCGTCCGGACGTAATATGACAACCCGCGTCTTTCACGGATTTCATAAAAAAGACGCGAAGACATACCTCCCCCGAGGATTGAGGACAAAAGCTCGAGTGGATATTTATCTTTTTTATCAAGTAATCCCACTGTCCTGACCCCTAACGCAAAGTGCGCTTGCTCTGTTTTTTTGTGTTTAATAAATACTTCAGTTTTTGCTTGCTTGTCATCGACTTTCTTAAATTTTTTGACAGCAAACCTTTTTACATCTCCAAAATATTGTTCGATTTTATCGGTCATTTGTGCTACGTGCACATTTCCGGCAACAACAACCGTCATATTGTGAGCACTATAAAGACTTCCCATATATTCAACGAAGTCGTCTCGGACGATTTTCTGAATAATTTCCGGCTTTCCTGCAGTTTCCCAACCAAGAGGGGTATCTCCATACAATAATTGCTCGTACACATCTCCAATGTTCCGCATCGGAGTATCTTCATAAAGATTGATTTCCTCGGCAATAACTCCTTTTTCCCGTTCGATCTCATTTGGATCTAAGAGTAGATTTTTGAGCATGTCAGACAGCACGTCAAGGCAAAGTTCTACGTGAGAAGTCGCTGATTTTATGTAATAACCCGTATATTCTTTTCCGGTAAAAGCGTTAAATTCAGCTCCAATTCCATCAATAAGTCCTGAGATTTCACGTGCGCTGGGTCTATTAGTGGTGCCCTTAAAAGCCATGTGCTCTAGGAAGTGGGAAATGCCGTTGACTTTCTTTTCTTCGTAACGTGATCCTGCACCGTACATGACAAGAGTTGTTGCCGACTCAACACCCGCAACCGGGACAATAATTACCCTCACTCCATTAGAAAGTACACTCTTGTGAGCACGCATATCGTCAATTAAAACATAGAGGACTTATTATTGCAATGAAAATTGAAAGTTATATAATCGGATTTATACGTGATTGAAGCCATTATTTAATGAGGGAGATCACGCTGAATTTACGAACACCACTGCGGGTGTAGACTAGAAATGTTCGTCCGGCCTGAAAAGGCAAGACCTCGACACTCAGTCCTCAGGGGTTGGATGTCCACCAGAATCTGGAGGTTATTCGTTGGGAGATAAAGGCCCTAGAGCTAAGAGGAAGCTCGCCGTTCAGGATCAAAGGCGTCGTGACGCCAAAGCAGCTGGGAAGCCGCCGCGCTCACAGGCAACTGGAGGCAACGGCTATCAAGCCAGCTACGGCCAGAGGGAAGATTCTCCGCCAGGGTTGCCCTACTACTCCTAGGTCACCTCAACCGCAGTGAGGTTTGCCAAACGTCGGGAGGTACTGGAGTCCTCGCAAAGAGGACTCGATGCAGGTGTTATTCCTGCCCTCCCGACATTTTCCCGCGATCAACAGTATTCCTATCTGGCCGGTGCTTGTAAAAAAGGCCTATAATTATTATAATTACACGTTATGGGAATCGAATCCGAACTCTATTATTTTTCAGGCTCAGATGAAGCGTCAAACCAGCCTCTCACACGACAGGAAGAACTCTCGCTGAAAATTTCTTCTGCTGCAAATGAAGCAATGAGCACTACCAAGCGCGTAGCAGAATGGGATCCTGCTGCAAAAACCGCGCTTGAAGGAGCTGTTGTTGACTCGCTTGCCAATCTTCATGAAATGGTGGGAGGAAGACTAAGCGCTCTTTCCTGTATTTCGACCGTGTACAACAGCAAAGGCCGCGCAGCTGAAGTAAAGGTCGTGAAGCAAGGAGAACCTCAAAATGTATTGTTTGATACCCAAGCACTTGACCTACCCCAACTCCCTTCTCCTCATGAAGAGGCAATGAGAGGTGCGCGCTTGGTCTTCGGAAAAGCATTTGACCTTTTTACGAGCAATGTAAAAACAGCAAAAGAACTAAATAGACTCAGAGAATTAGGCAGAAGATATCCGGAACCCCGTACCAACGGGACAAAAAGCAGTTTGAAAAGAATTCCCCGTGACTCAGAGATAAACCCCCGATAGCTACATTTTCTCAACCGTCTCAATTCCGAGGAGATGAAGGCCATTTTGAAGAACTATCCCAACTCCTTTTGTTAACTGCAGCCGGAAAATCTCATTTTCATTTCCGATAATTTTACATTTTTGATAGAAAAGGTTGAATTTTTGGGATAATTCAAATAGATAATTACACAATAAATTCGGCGCAAATTCCTTTGCCGCACTTTCAACATGATAAGGATATTGTGAAAGAAATCTCAGCAAATCCTGCTCTTCAACTTCAAGATTTTCCATAGTCCCAAGCTCCACTTCTAATTTCCGGCTTTTATCTTGAGATTTCTCAAGCACGCTTTGTGTCCTGACAAACGCATATTGCAGATACGGCCCGGAATTCCCCTCAAGAGTAATTGACTCCTCAAATGAAAAATGGATATCTGAAGGAATAGAAAATTTCAGCATTGAATACTTCACAGCACCTACCCCTACTTTCTTCACTGTAGCCTCATCCATATCGGTAAAGACTGCATTCACTCGTTTGACTGCTTCATCCAGTAACCAGTCCGCTGTTATCACATCCCCGGTACGGGACGACATCTTGCCTTCTTTTAACCTGACGTGGCCGAAAGTATAATGATCCGTTTTTTGTGCTAAGTCCGGACGGATCTTTTTTAAAGCCGCAAGCATAACCTGAAAATATTCCAATTGCTCGTTGCCGGTTAGAATGACCGACCGGTCATATTCTTCATCCTCGCTTTTAAGAATTGCCAATGCCAAATCTTTTCCCTCATAGGTCGCATAATCCTGCGAGGTAAGAAAAACCCGGGTATGCAGCCCTTCCTGCTCTCCCCGATACACTACTGCCCCCTCATGCCGCTCAAATACTCCATCGTCAATATGAGAAAGGACCACTTCCCGTCCCTTTTTTGCAGTCACAGATTCGAAATAGTACTTGTCGTACCGCACTCCGATTCTTTGATATAGATTCTCAAAATGCTCTAAAGATATTTTTCTCCCTTCTTCCCAAAGAGACATCAAACTTTCATCCTCAAAATAAATTTTCCTGTTAATTTCAATTATTTCCTGCTTTACATTGTCATTATTTTCAAACTCGGTTGCGCCATATGCATATGCTGCAGCCAACATTTTGGCCTTTTCTTCATTGCCAATATTTTCATCATTAATATCCAATTCTTGATTCTTGATTCCATATAATGCCTTTGCTACATGAAGCCCTACATCTCCCTGATAATTTGCCCGGACGACTGAATTACCCTGAGATTCCAAAAGTCGGCAAAAACTTTCACCGATGCAAAAATTGCGTAAATGACCGATATGAATTTCTTTAAATGGATTCGGGTCTCCGAATTCGACCATGACTTTTTGAGGATTTTCTTGTTTCAAACTTCCATACGATGAATCGTTCTGAGTAATTTCCTGAACCACTTTTGAAAGATATTTTTTGTTGAGTGTGAAGTTGATAAATCCCGGACCGGCTACTTCAATTTTGTCAAATATGTCATTCACCTGTTCGTCTCCTACGAGTTTGGAAACTATTTTCTCCGCCAATTCCCGAGGGTTTGATGAAATCTGCTTCGCAGACGTCATTGCCACATTTGAGGAAAAATCTCCAAACTTCAAATCAGCAACGAGAGAAACTTCAGGATCAATTCCTGAAATCCCCATCTCTCCAAGAAACCATGACAATTTTTCAATAATTAATTCTTTTGGATTTTGCATATTAGTAGTTTATTCGATGCAAATCTAATACTCAAGAGCGCATACGTTCATATCGGGGAAATTGTTATTTGAAAAAAGTAAGTTAGGTTGGGGACGGAGCGCATGAGCACTCCGTCCCCGTTGCGGGCTTATGGCCCCCCGGCCGCTTGGCTGCTTACTGCTTGGTGAATCTCACTGAGTGTACGCACAGGTCAAAACTCACCTCCCCTTCGATACCCATTGTCAGGGCAGGCTGTTGGCCGCTCTCGTCTTCTACCGGTTCGATCTGTAGGCCTTCGTAGGCCCGTATCGAAACCTTGTCGCTGACGATAGCAACCCTGAGGGCGCGTCTTGCACCATCCACAGTCACGTAGTGCTCGGAGAGCTCTACGCTTCCATTCTCCAGAACGGTTATCCCGTACCGGAACGTGCCGTGCTCGACGAGCGCTTGGCGAAATCCCGCATCAATCTTCTGTTGAGCGAGACGCTGACTATTGCTAGTGCCTGACACGATACCTCCGCATTCCGGTCGAATGTTTCTCTCCCACACGATATGCATGGAGGCTAGGATTCAACTGGTTAACGCCGTATAGGTCGCACCCCAGAGAATCGCTGTGGCTGCGCCGGCAATGCCGGCCACCACAATCATGATTCTTGTTTTCAGATCCATGCACTCTCCTCTCCAGCGCTAGTTAAAATGCTCCCAGGGGGGACCGACGACCATCCAGGCGCCGATGAACGCGATCAGTACGATCACGAATCCCTCTTTCCAGCTTCCCTCACGCTTGCGGCGCATATACCCTCCGAACGAACTCCGGTCGAATGTTTCTCTCCCGCGCGCAGCGCGGAAGGCTAGATGTAGGACGAGAAGTATTGAAGGACGATGCCTACCGCAATTCCTGCGGTAAGACCAGCCCAGAACTTCCAACTGCGGTACCACCGGCTCATCTTACCCCTCCTATTCAGGCAGGAACCAGAATCCCCATACGAAGACGGAGATGGTCATGCCGGTTAAGGCAACGAGGGTTACGAAGAAAGCCAGCAGCGTTTTGTCGTTGTCTTGGTATGGCGATTCCATTTCCTATGTTCCTTGCCGTTACTTTCCGACGAGTCTCAGTGCCCGGTCCGCTATCCACATTCCTGCGTAAAGCGTACCGATGGCTATGCGTGCGATGATGCTGTACACGATCACGTGTCTATCCGATCAGAATGCAGCCGGTGGCAATCGCCGCCACCTCGACTACAAGACCTCTGACCGTAAGCTCTCTCGACATGCCATAAGCAATGCCAAGAATTGCCACCGTCCAGGCGACAATCGATGTCATATTCCACTCCTTGTTGTTGTTCCTACTCAAAAACAGATACCTATTTCCAAATAGGAACAACAACTATAAGCAACCAGGTTGTAAATGTGCAAAATCAACCTGTCAAGCAAATTACACAGGTCTCTTTTTTCATGCAAATTATAACACTTCATAAATAAAAATGCGTACTACGGGATAATAATTTTTCGGCATTCAGCCCTTGACGATTATTGAACTGAGGAATATTATTACCTTAAATGGACATTCCCTCTGAAAAAGATCCATTTTACCGTTCGCCTTTTGCTTCTCAGGAGCGGACTCCTGAGCAAATAGCTTCTGATGTACTCCGCAATTTGGAGTTAAGATCTCCTGGCCAATACTCATTCGAGCAAGCACTTGACGCAGTAACGCTTTTGGCCGGACGTGGCCCACGGCAATTTGTCGGAATAATTGCAGAACGTGGTCTTCGCGGCGATTTCGGACCGGACTATTTCGACAAATTCCGTATCGGAGAAGAGAATTGCACTCCCAGGCAACTTGAGGTAGACCAACCGGCAACAATCAACGGTATTTGAATAGATACTAACTATATTTTTCCTACCTGAAGAGAACTTGAAGTTCAGGATTGACACTACCGGCAAATCTTCCGAAGCTGGCTTTTGTCTTGTCGTCAAGCGGCTTTGGAACCATTTCGTAAAGCACCGGAATGCCCAATTCTTTTAGCATTTCTAGCGATGCCTTGAGATTAACCGTCGTCGTAAGTCCCTTTACCATGCGCTCCTTTATTTCTGCGCCCGTTGTCACTACCTCACCGTTCATAACCCACGGCATCTTCGGATCTGCAAATTCTATGTCTTTTATTGCCTCGGCAAATTCGGCTGCCGCATTTTCCATAAGTGCACAGTGCGAGCCAAATGAAATTGGCAACATAAATGCTTTTCTTACTCTTTTCTCCATAGTCTTTTTAATAACTGCTTCAACCAATGCTTCTTGGCCACTTATTACCAACTCATTTTCCGAGTTAATATTGGATACCGAAACTATACCGCCTATTTCATGACGAACTTCGCGACAAAGTTCCTCCAATGTCTTAAGCCCTCCAGGTAAATTAAGAATGGAGGCCATTTTTCCTGGAAATTCTCTTCCCCCTTTTTCGGTTGCCTTTCCCCTCTCCAGTGCCACTTTCATAGCTTCCTCATCTGATAAAACTCCGCTTATTGCAAGCGCGGCACACTCTCCCATGCTCGATGGGACAACCAACGAAGGATCAGGACTATTTGGATGCTCTCTTTGAAGCGTTTTGTATTTTGCAAGATATATTGCGGTATTGGCAAGATGATTTACCAACGTTTCATCAAGCTTTTCTTGAGGACCATGGAAAACAAGTTGCGAAATTGACAAATCAGGAAATTCGGTGCGGGCGACTTGATTTGCCATCTGAAAAATTTCGGCAACTTCTGTAGATTTTTTTGCCTCGAGTTGGGCTGCACCAAGTATCGTTCCCCCTTGTCCTGGAAGTCCTATCGCATAGAGTTGAGGAAGGGGTTCAGCGTCTTGCCCGATTTCGAGTTCAAGTCTTCTACTCATAACAATTCGTAATGTACCATACTCAAAGCGGGTGTTCAATTGACTCTATTCCTTTGACAGATCGAGGCCACGTAGAAACTCTTTAAATTCTCCGTTGATTCCGGGATGATTGAGAGCAAATTCAACGACAGTCTTCATATATTCCAATTTACTACCTGTGTCGTAGTACTTTCCATTCTCAATTTCTACCCCATACACAGGGACACCTTCGTCTCTCAACTTATTGATAGCATCAACAAGCCAAATTTCCCCACCCTTACCGGGAACCAAACCCTTCAATGCAGGAAATATTTCAGGCGGCAAAATGTATGCTCCGTGGGTTGCGATCTGTGAAGGGGCTTCATCGGGATTTGGTTTTTCAACAATATTATTTATCTTAAAGACATTTCCCTCAACCGGCTCAATATCGGCTATTCCGTATCTCTTCAAATCCTCTTTCTTCTCAATCCTGACACCGGAAATAACTATTCCTCCGTATTTCTCGTATACAGCCGTCATTTGGGCAAGACGTGCCGGCTTTGAATAAATAAATTCGTCCCCCCATAGAACCGCGAAAGGCTCGTTCTCGATGATCGGCTCTGCTGCAAGAACGGGAGTTCCATTTCCATAAGGACCTTTTTGTCTGACGTATATAAAATTTGCAAGATTTGCTATTTTTCTTGTCTCCTCAAGCAATTCTTCTTTTCCGCCATCGATAAGATTTTTCACCAGATCCTGATTGAGGACGTCAAAATGATCCTCAATTGCTCTCTTCAAAGCACCGGTTACAATAACTATGTCTTCAATCCCAGCCTCAACCGCCTCCTCAACTACGTACTGGATAACGGGCTTATCTACCACTGGAAGCATCTCTTTAGGCATCGCCTTTGTCTGAGGGAGAAATCGTGTTCCAAAACCTGCGGCAGGGATAACAGCTTTACGTATCTTCTTTGCCATAAAAAATGTTGTATGTAGAATGTAACAAGGAATATGGTTGAAATGCAAGGGCCTTTCGACTTTTTTCCTTTTCTACTTTTAACAAATGAGATTTTAACGGTATCTGCGGATTTATTCAAATGGTTTCTTATTCTTTACAAATTCGAAAGACTCTAGTATAATTTGAAGTCATGTTCACCTTTATCAAAGAGGTAAGGACTGAGTTGGCAAAAGTAACTTGGCCTACTAGACCTGAAACTATTCGGCTCACATTAATTGTTATCGCAATTTCAATTGGAGTCGGACTGTATCTGGGAGGGCTCGATTTACTCTTTACCGAAATGCTCAAATTCTTAGTAAGTTAATATGGACGATAAAAAAATACAACCAAACGAAGAAGAAGTCTCGCTTGACGACATGCTGGCAACAGCGGTAACCGAAGAGACAGCTGATGAAATTCAAGACTCTTCCGAGGCTCCAAAAGAGGAAACCGAAATCGTTGATCCGGCTCCAAATGAAGAAAGCGCGACGGATATGATCCAGGACGAAGTTGAAGAGACAAAAGAACCTGAAGAAGCGCCAAAACCAGTACTACCCGCTCCAAAAGTATACCGCGGTAAATGGTACATCGTTCACACGTATTCAGGACACGAGAATAAAGTTGCCCGGACACTCATGCAAAGAGTGCAGGCAATGGGATTTGAAGAAAGAATTTTTGACGCTCTCGTCCCGACTAAAGACACCATCAGAGTCCGCGGTGGGAAAAAAGAAACTATCAAAGAGAAAATCTTCCCCGGATACATTTTAGTAAATATGGATCTTTCAGATGAAGCATGGGTTTTAGTCCGAACCACCCCGGGAGTTACATCCTTTGTAGGCGCGCAAAACAAACCAACTCCGATAAGAGACGATGAAGTCCAGGCAATTGTCGCTTTTGTAGATCAGAAAGAACCTACCTACAAAGCTCAATTCTCTATGGGTGAAGCTGTTAAAATTACCGACGGTCCATTTTCGGACTTTCTCGGAACTGTTGAATCAATCGATGAAGGCAAAGGTAAAGTCAAAGTGCTTGTCTCTATTTTTGGAAGAGAAACACCCGTTGAACTTGACTTCCTACAAGTAAGTAAAATCTAGGGTCTGGCGTTTAAGGATTGGTTCTTATATAATCCTCAAACTATCAACTAATTTATGGCTAAAAAGATCAAAACATATATAAAACTCGCTATCAAAGGCGGAGAAGCAACTCCTGCACCTCCTGTCGGGACGGCATTGGGACCTCATGGACTACCTATCATGGAGTTTGTTCAAGCATTCAATGCAAAGACTTCAGATCAAAAAGGTGTACTTCTTCCTGTAGTAATCTCCGTATACGAGGACAGGACATTCTCTTTCATTGTTAAAAAACCGCCGATGTCGGAGCTCATCAAAATGGAATTGAAAATTCAAAAAGGATCCATGAAACCGGGCCGCGAGGTTGCAGCAACGCTGACAAAAGAGCAAATTCTGAGTGTCGCACGGAAGAAAATGGACGATCTCAATACAAAAGATGATGAAATGGCATCACGAATAGTCATGGGAACCGCCAGATCAATGGGAATCAAGGTCCAAGAATAATATGGGAAAAATTAGAGTAAAATCATTTGACGAATCTTCTGAAGCTGATGAAGCCAAACTCAAGGCTAAGCGGGAGATGAAAAAGGCTGAAAAAGCCGCTCAAAAAAGCGTTGACGAAGCGCAAGAGGAAGTTTTTATCGAAAAAACAGAGACAACTGAATCACCTACTCCTGTAGCTGTTGAGGCACAAAAGGAAGAAGAAAAACCTGCAAAGAAAGCGAAAAAGGAGAAATTTGTAAAAGCATCACAAAAAGTTGATTCAAAAAGACATAAGGAAAATTTAACTTATGTCTCGAAAACCCAAACATACAAATTGGACCAAGCTCTTGAAGCGTTAAAAAAATTCAAGACTTCAAAATTTGACGAAACTGTCGAGCTTCACATAAATACGAAAGAAAAAGGAGTTGGCGGACAGGTTATTCTTCCTCATGGAACCGGCAAGACACTTGTCATAAAAGTTGCTGATGATGCGACAATTGCCGAGGTTGAAAAGGGGAAAATCAATTTTGATATCCTCGTTGCAGCCCCACACATGATGCCCAAGCTTGCACGAGTTGCGAAAGTGCTCGGTCCACGCGGACTTATGCCAAATCCAAAAAATGGAACGATTGCTGAAAATACAGATGAGGCAGTTAAAAAGCTCTCAGGCGGGCAGATAACCTATAAAACCGAGTCTGCAGTGCCAATAATTCATGCAATAGTCGGAAAAGTAAGCTTCGATAATAAAAAATTATCTGAGAATATTTCGACTTTTTTAACAAGTGTCGGACCGGCAAATATAGCCTCAGTTACCCTCAAATCGACCATGAGCCCGGCCGTACGGCTGGATTTTTTATCTTCTTAGGAATATAATTCCTCCAAATGAAACAGCAGGTTCTTCTTGCTATTTTTGCACACCCTGATGATGAATCATTCGGCCCCGGTGGAACTATTGCACTTCTCTGTAAAAAATTTGAAGTACACACCATTTGCGTAACGGGAGGAGATGCCGGCCAAAATGCCAGAACGAAAGCAAAAAGATCACTCTCGGAATTAAGACGCGAAGAATACCGGAATGCCGCAAAAATTCTCGGTATTAAAAAAACCCACTGTCTTGGATATGAAGATGGAAAACTTTCAAATAGTCTGTATCACGAAATTGCCGGGAAAATTGATCGCATCATCAAAAAAATTGACCCCAAAATACTACTCACTTTTGAACCAAAAGGTGTTTCGGGACATATCGATCACATAGCAGTCAGCATGATCACAACCTACCTCTTTAAAAAACGAGAGAAGATAAAAAAACTCATGTATTACTGCATCATGGACAAAAGACGTGAAAAATATTTAGATGATTATTTTATCTATTTTCCCGAAGGATACAAAAGATCTGAGATTGATGAGGAAATAGATATTGCGAGCACATTTCAGACAAAAATTGAAGCAATCAGGGCTCACAAATCCCAAAAAGAGGACGGTGATAGGATCATAAAAAGCCTTCTGACAATGCCCCCGAATGAATACTTTTTGATAAAAACAAAATAACTGTTATTCTGAAGATCAACAGTCTACTCCACAAAAAATTCTCAATCAAACAATCATTGCAATTTATTTA
>CAZPUU010000002.1:0-43575 GCA_964589835.1 uncultured Gammaproteobacteria bacterium | reverse complement strand
TAGAGCAACAAATTCTATGGAGGAGGTTACTAAAGAACGAGATTGGCAGTATGAGTATTTGCAGGAATTGGTCGCAAAAATAGTTTGAAATGGTGAACCCACGGGGAGGAAGTTCGGGTTTTAAAAATGTCCTTGGCAGGTACTCCCGTTGTTATTGGAATTTGTGCCGTCAGGACATGTGGAATTTTCCCAAGTCGCACCGCTAAAATTTGCCGTAGACAAATTTGTCGCACCGGTGAATTTGGATCCCTTTATAAGAGCATTTGAAAAATTGGCATTCATAAGATTGGCATTCGTAAATTCAAATTCCTGGACTATGCTGTTTGAAAAATTAGAATTCGTAAGATTTGAATTCCAAAATGTATTTCTGCGGGAATTTCCCCAGCCCGGCAATTCCTTCATACTGCTCAGGTCGGAGTTGGTCATATTTGTATTGTTAAAAGTATTTCCATTAAGATACGCGCCTTTAAAAATTACTCCGTGGATGTCTGAGCCGCTGAATTCACTTTTGACAATTTGTGCATAAGAAAAATCTTTGTCTACAAATCTATCTGCAATACTGACAAAATTACAGGTCGCGCAGAAAAACGGCAGTCCAAAATATTGATTGAGTCCTCCCGTGTCGCCTGCAGGACCCGCCGGTCCCGGAGGTCCTTGGATAGACCACTTGACCGATTTTTCACCGTTCTTGCAAGTGTCTAATGACGTTACCATTCTCATATTGCCGTTTGTGTTATTGACACATGAGTAGATCTGGTTGGTGTCGGCATTTTGTGCGAAAACATTTGAGATCATGAACGCCGCAATTATCCCGAAGAAAAATGTTGTCAATCCGAAGAGGATATATAGATGGGTAGTCGAGTTTTTCAAGTGTTTTGCAAGTCTTCTTCTAGCCATATATTGAGTATGAACCCGCTTTTTGGTACTTGTCAAGTGTCTTGCCTTGGGAGTATATCCGTGAGCCTATTTTACGGCCTTTTCAAATATTGTTATACTGAATTGTAATGGATCCTTCAGCAGAGCAGCAACCTCAGGGGCAAATAATCCGCCGGAAAAATGCAGGAAATATCGGTCAGCCTGTTGTCAGTCCTGATGGGATTGTCCGCAGGAAAAATGCCTCTTCCGTTGAGTCACGCAGGTCGAATACTGTTGATTCAAATAAGGGGAGTTCTTGGAGAAGTAAAGCGGCGGCAATTGCGGTATTGGGAGCAACGCTTGGCGGAGGGGCAGCGGTCGTTGACGAGATTGACGGTGATGGAGCCCACGCAAGTGGGTTCGAACAACAAGATGTAAATGCAACGGGTGTAGAATCGGCCGTTCAGCCACATACAGCCGAAACACATGAATCCAAAAATGTAGCCGTTGTGAAAGCTCAAGAAAATGTGCATGGCGGCACATCACTTTCTGAAACTGTTTTTCATGACCTGACTCCTCAACAACAACAGGAAGCTAACGCCTGGGTCGATATGTTCAAGGCAAGACTGGAAGACAAGCCCGGTTATGAAAAACAGCATAGGCAAATTCCTCAGCAGTATAAAGAAATAATTCAACAAACAGCGCACGCGTATGGCATCTCAGAAGCAATGCTTTATGGAATTATTGCAATTGAAAATGGGGGTGGTGAAGATGTGACCAACAAAATGTCCGGTGCGCGTGGAGTAGCACAGTTCATGGTGGATACGGGAGAGCAATACGGACTCATTGACAAGGAAAAGGGATACGATCACCGTGGTGATCCGGTTTTAAGCATCGATGCGGCAGGCCGCTATTTACGCGACCACCAAGCTATGCTTGGAGGTGACATAGGACTCACCATCTGGTCTTATCATGCAGGAATAGGAAATGTGAATGAGGCATTGTCTGTTTATTTTCAGGATAAATACGGTGAAGATATTGGGTTTTACGAAGGCAATATTGATGTGGATAAAGCCAAAAAACTCATGGCTCGAGACAAATTAGATTTTTACAAACTCGTTAGTAATGAGCAGGTAAAAAGAAAAGTAATTTCAAAGTTAAGTGATTACTCTGACACTTATGTCCCCTCAATACTTGCCATCCTCCAGCTTGAGGAAGAAAATGGGGATCAAGAATTTGACCTGGGCAACGGACTCAGAGTCGCAGTCCCCAAAAACACCTTCCCCGGCAGGTAACCGGGCTATATCCCAGCGTGATATACTTACCCTCATGAATCTGTCTGTCGGGAAAGTCAGGTTGTTAACTCAATTTTAGAATTTTGTTCTCGTTTTATATTGCCTAACCTAAAGAAGAAAAACGTATATGAAAAATTTATCATCAGAAATAATAGAACAAATTCGTGATGCTCTTAAACGGCAAGAGGGTGCTGCAGCATTTACGTTTACGTTTGACAATGACGAACTATTTAATCGAGATATCCCTGGGGATAAGATTTTTGAAATTATATCGGGTAAACATTATTTTCTTCTTGAAAGAACCGATAATTTTGAAGCAAAATTTTATCACTCTTCACCAGGAACCGGAACTAGAGTGGCAACGATTGATCTAAATGCAGTCATTCCAAGTAAAAAAGTTTTCTTTTATTTTGTGTGGTCTCCGAATGAGACACGATTAAGTATTGGACCAAAAGATGTTGAAGGAGGAAAGTTGGTAACAAGTGAAGGTGAAATTTCTCAAAAAAAATTTCAAATAGGCGAGGATGGAAAAGTTGTTCAAGTAGGGGATGAGGGCGTTGAAGTTATGGCATTAAGCGTTTACGAAAATGGTAAGCAAACTCTTAAACCCTCAGCATTAGATAATTGGAAAAATTCGATATTCTCAGTCGAGAAACTTATAAATGGAACTTCTATCGAAGGATATATTTTTGAGTCTATCGTAGCTAACCAAGCATTATCGATTTTAATAACAGGGTTTGAAACATATTCGAAGGCAAGATTTAGGGAATTGGAGCAAGAAGGTATCAAGCCAGAGCTTGAAGAATTAGTAGCTAAGTTATTCTCTCTTAAAAAGCAGGAGGCTATAAAAGCAGCGGTTGTTAAAGACAATTTAGTATTGATAGAATATCTCGTAAACGGTAAGAAGGGGAAAGGCTTAATTAATTTTCAAGATTATGCATTATGCAAAAAAGTATTTAAAATTACATATGATATAGATTTCGATGAATTGAATATCGCTTCTAAAGATGTTAGTAAAATTAAAAAAGTATTCAATTTTAGACATAAAATTATTCATGTTTCACCTCTTTCTGGCATGTTGAATCAAGACGAAGTGCCATCCGAAGATCCAATATTTTCTAATAAGAAATTTGTTGTAGGAACCCTGGCGATATTTGACGATTTTATCAAAAAACTACATGCTACTACGTTGCGTCTTAAGAGAAATGACTAATATAATTATTATGAAAGGATTAGTTGAAATATGAATCTATCAGTAGGAATTGTTGGGTTGCCAAATGTAGGAAAGTCTACATTGTTCAATGCTTTACTCAAAAAGCAGGCGGCTTTGGCTTAGATACGATATTTGTTCTTGACACGTGATGGTATCATATAGTTATGCGAAAGGAGGGTGGTTTTGATTCGGTGGCACTCGGAGAGTCTTTTCGGGAAAGGATAATTCGTCCTGAATCAAGAGAAATTTTCATATCAAAAATTCCGCAAGAAGAGCTGGTTGATAGTACTCATGCATACATTAACTGTGACGGATTCGGAATAGTGAGGCGGGCCGTTACGCAAAGACCTGACTGGCCAGATATTGATATACTTCCGGAATTAGTTCCTGCAAAGCTAGGAATATCGGAAGAGGATGCATCACTTACGCAAATATTCAGAGTTGGAGCCTGTAATTTTAGATGTTGGTATTGTTTTGTCGACTTTAGATATTTAAAGGCTGACTCTTCACGGGGTGATTTTAAGTCTCCAAGTGATTTAATAGATTTATATGAACAAGAAGAGGTCCAAGCTCCTACATTTTACCTAACGGGTGGTCAACCTGATCTTGTGCCAGAATGGACGCTTTGGATGATGGATGAACTTGAAAAAAGAGGCATGGATAAGACTCATTTTTTATGGCAGGATGATAATCTAAGTTCGCTCTTTCTCTTTGAGAAGTTAACCCCTGAGCAACTCGATCGATTTGCGAAATACCCCAATTATGCCCGAGCCACATGCATAAAGGGAATAAGCCCTCAGTCTTTTTCAAGAAATACGGGTGCAGCACAGGAATATTTCGATCTGCAAATAGAAGCATTGCGAAGGTTGGTGGAAGCAGGTATAGATACCTATACTTATATTACCTTGCTTGGAGAATCGGTCGCGGAAGCTAGAGAAGCGATTCCCTCTCTGATGGATAAAATTCAAGAGGAGGTCCATCCAAATATGCTTCTTCGGGTATTTCCCTCGAAGGTAATTGATTTTCCTCAGACCGTACAAAGGGAAAAAGAGTATCACATTCAGTTGATGGACAATCAGCAAGCAATGAGGGATATTTGGACAGAAGAGTTGGGAAAAAGATATACTCAGGAGTTATTAAGTCTACCAAAATCAGAAGTACCACTCACTTAGGAAAATATGCAAATTGAGCGGATACGACCAGTCGAAAATGCTTCTGATAAAAATAGGATTATTACCGTTACGGGAATATCAGGTGCGGGAAAGGACTATCTAGTTAAAAAGGCAAGCGAGCTCGAACCCGAATTACTAGGTGGCAAAATAGCAATTTTCAATTTTGGATCTGAGTTACTTGCAAGCATCCGCCAATCACTTGCTGATGCAGATTTCATTACACAAGACGCGTTAAAAGATATGCAGCTTGACGACCTAGATGCATATATTCAGCGAACGCTTGATAGACTTATAAGTCTTCAACCCAGTCTTCAGATGACTCATGTCGTTTTCAAGCAACGAGGTTCATATGTTATGAACCCTCAAAGCGAATTGCGTACAAAGGCACTCGAGTATTTGTTTATAGAGTCGGATCCGGATCAAATTAGCCAGTGGAGAATTGAAAATCAGGATAAAAGGAAAAGGGAGATAGAGCTTATGGATGACATAAATCTACATCAAACAATTGCTAGATTGGGAACATACGCAATGGCAACAAGATTGGGTGCGGGGATGGTTATTGTGAAAAATGATCCCTCATTTACTGATTCCATTGCTTGTGAAATGGTACAGGAATGCCGCGATTTATTATTATGAAAATTGATATTCTTTTTTGAGATATTCCAGAAGTTTTTCGTAGTGATCTTTATTTCTTTTATATATCTTCAGGTCAAGCATTTCTGCGATGGTTAGTTTTTCGTTCTCAGGTAAGAAAATCTTATCGGCATACCATCCGTCTTTTCCTTTGGCAGTGTAGGCAATAGATCCTCTTGGGAAAGTACTAAATGAAACTGGTTTTGACCCTGGTACGCAGAATGCAACACAATATTCCCAATGTGCTTCTCGGTTACCTACTCCAGACATAAGATTAAGAAAGCCATCAGTTTCTATCCATTTTTCAATATGAGATAAATATGGTCCCGGAAATCCATGGAGAGCATCGATGTAAAGTCCAACATCTTCACATATAACAGGTTTATTGAATGTTTGAGATGCCCATTTTGCTGAAAATTCTGCTACATCTGAATTATTGGTAGACTGTATCTCTGGAGTTGTTTCATTGAGCTGAATAAAATTAAACTGAGTCGTCGATAGAGATTCCGAAAACTTTCTGAACTTATAGTTATTGCTAGTTACAAAATATATGTCAGTCATGCGAAGAGATTCGATAATTATCTGTTGATTATATATGTGATAGGTTAGGAATTCAAATAATGGTACATTTGACGGCTTAACATTTCTATCCTATAATACCCAAATATTATGAATTCATCAGAAGCTTTAATTAGTAGTCAAGTTGGTGCTGCCTACTTTTCGCTTGATCCTTACATGAAAAGAAGCTTTCAGCAGAGAATGAATATTGGTATTACATCTTGCGAATCGGAAAGTGGAGCAACACCTGAAATGTTAGAGGGTGCCCGAGATTTGGGCTTTAAAGAGCTCTCATTAGATTTGTTATTCGGTGCTATCAATTACAAATTGGCTCAGAATGGTATAGAACTACGTGCAGGAAATAATTATAAAAAAGAAAGAGGACAGATTGTATCGAATATACTTGATGATATTCAAATTGAGAAAGGTCCTGATAGTTTTCGGATAGCCTTTCGTAGCGATGAGGATAAAGATACGAGCGAGAAAGGAAAATCTCAGTTTGATGGAGAAGTAGCTGAAATAACTCGATTGAAGAATGATAGGGCAATATATGGAAGGGTGCTTGGATTTGTAAAGAAATATTTGGCAGAAAATGTCGGCATTGTTGTGTCCCAGTCTGCTCCAGAACAATTGGTCGAAAACGGTTTAGGAATAGTTATATGTGACAAGGAAACAGAAGTAAAGCCTGACATTAGAAGAAAAGCAAGCAAAGTATTCTTAGGTGGAAATAGGACGAGTGCAAAGTTTGCTTTGTTAAGAGAGATAGTATTTACCGAGGCAATTTTGGAGCAACAGAAAGCATTAAAAAGGAGTATCGAAAATAGAAAAATAAATCTTGAACCGAAGTTTAAACTATCAGATTGGCCAAGAGACCCATTAATGACTTATATTAGGGAGTGTGTTGCACGGCAGACTGGTGATTTTCTTGGAAAAACAGAGATGTTATGTGATCCCCAAGATTTAAAGTATCAGGTGCTTTTTAGACTGACTACATTTCCTGTTAAATCGCTTTTTCACGCGGGTCAGGAACTGGAGCAATATTTACAAGCAAATGGAAATTATCATGATTGGCGCAATATATTAAAAACTGATCCCGATATTGTGAGAAGTTATTCCATGAATGATGACCTTGTTGAATTTGTAATTTCTGAACAGGCTGCAGTTATCCAAGAGAGAATGGAGAGAAGTCCACTACCTCTTGAAAGCATTCTTACGCCTCGGGGCATTTTTGCTGAACCGGGTTGGGTAATTCAGAGGAAAAATGGTACCGTGAGGGCTGTAAAAGAGGAGGGGATTACGTCAGTTAGCGACAGTGTAGGTTTGCGTTTTGAGGAAATCGATCCTGCACTGGCTGCTCAAATTCATAACGACTTACACTATATACATACCCCAAGGGCTGATATCTCATTTGGTTTGTTTGTCGAAGGAGAAGAGCTTCCATTCTCAGCCCTTGCTTTTGAGAAAATAGACAGAGATTATAAGGCAAACACATTAATACTTAATGGATACGATCCTCGCAAATGTTACGACCTTACACGACTTTATAGTAGGCCGGGCACACCAGGTAATACGAGTAGTAGCATGTTTTCTCTTGCATTTGGGTATCTGAAATCTAATTATCCAGAAATTCAGGCAGTTATGTCTTCATTTATGCCTAGTTATGCAACTGGTATATCAATGACTTCAGGGGGTTTTGATAATCCTGTTCTTATCAAGCCGCTAAAACATGTTTTTCTTCCAAAAGACTTGGGAAAAGTTAAAGCATTCGAACATTTAACAAAAAGGAGAATGGGCAGCAACGTGGCCAATTCTCTGGTTAGTCAAGTTCCCCTCCTTCCAACAGCAGAGTTGCTGTGCTCATTACATGGTCCAGCATTCTCTCCCGCGGAAGAAGTAAATAAATTTATGATTGAGGTGGTAAACCCATAATGATTCAAGCTTAGTGAACTAAAATCATATTAGTTTTGTTATAATTACCTTCATGAATCTATCCTGCGGCGTTGCGCAGGACTGCATTCAAAATAAACTATGAATTTGTCTGTAGGAATTGTTGGGTTGCCGAATGTAGGAAAGTCTACATTGTTCAATGCTTTGCTCAAAAAGCAGGCGGCTTTGGCTGCAAATTATCCATTTGCAACCATAGAGCCAAATGTCGGGGTGGTTGCTGTCCCTGATGAGCGCATCACTACACTTGCCGAAATCACAAAGAATGAGGAAGGGATGGCGGAGCTTCCGCCTCTCAAGCCAGCCATGATCGAATTCGTTGATATTGCGGGGTTAGTCAAAGGTGCGCACGAAGGGGAAGGTCTTGGCAACAAATTTCTCTCGCACATACGGGAGGTAAAAGTGATCGCGCACGTTGTGAGGGCTTTTGAAGACAAAGACGTGATCCGTGAGGGGAGCGTTGGTATAAAAGAGGATTACGAGACAATCACAACCGAACTTCTTCTTGCAGATCTTGATACGTTACAGAAAGTAAATGATAAAACTCTAAGGACCGACAATACTCTCAATTCCGCAGTTACAAAACTCAAAAATCATATGAATACAGGGCTTCCCGCAAGAAGCGCTTTGCTTACCGAAGGGGAAGAGGCAGCGTCAAAACAGTTATCGCTTTTGACTTCAAAACCCGAGCTTATCGTTCTTAATGTCACAGAAGGAGACTATCAGGAGGAAAAATTCGACGCAATTATTTCCGAATACGCGGAGGCTATGGGTATGGAAAAGGAAAATTTTGTCGTGATAAGCGCAAAAATCGAATCGGAGCTTGCGGCATTAGGTGATGAGGATGCAAAGGAGTATTTGAAAGAACTTGGCGTTGAAAAATCCGGGCTTGAAAGGCTGATTCAAAAGGCGTACGAGAAATTGGGGCTCATGTCATATCTTACCTGCGGAGAAAAAGAGGTACGGGCATGGACAGTCAAAATTGGTGCAACCGCTGTTGAGGCGGCCGGTGAAATCCACACGGATTTTATGGATAAATTTATAAAAGCCGAGGTTGTGAGTTTTTCCGATTTTGTTGACTGCAATGGCTGGAAGGGCGCACGAGAAAAAGGAAAGGCAGGACTTCAAGGACGCGATTACATCATGCACGACGGAGACGTAGTAGAATTTAAAATAGGAAGGTAAATATTGCAATGGGTGCCGAAAAATATCCCATACCTCAAGCTTTCTTAAATGCATTTCCTGACGGGATAGGAAGTCCTGTCCATTCAGAGCTTACCGGAATACTTGATCAGGTAAAGTTACTCCCAAGCGGGGAAAAACCAAAACCTTACGAGAGAATTTGGAGTGCTAAAATACCAGTAGGATCCGCAAATATTCTCGTAGGTTTTTTGGATCAAAATGTTGACGGGATTTTGCAAGATTTCGGAACGCACGGGATCGAAATTGATTCAGAAAGACTAAGTCTTGTTCGGGACAATTTACATGTATTTACAGATAGATGCAGCAATCTCTCATCCGGGAGTCTTCGGACCTCACTGAGCGATTTGAGAGTTTTACGGGAGGTAAGAAGGCACCTTCCGCATATTGGAGCAACCGAAGAAGCACAAAAAGAGTACGAAGAGAATTACCGGAAGGTGATAAATCCATTCGGAAAAGTAGTAAAAAAAGCAAGAAAGTCCTCAAATCCGAAGAGACAATAAATTACTCTTTTTTCCCGTTTTCGGGGTGAGAAGGATGATGGTGAGTCATAATTTCATATCCTGTTACAAGTCCTGCGGCTACAAGACTCGCACCAATTGCTGCAGCGGCTTGTACTTTGTGACTTCCAAGAGCTTTTGCAAAGAATCCTTTTTCACTTCCCACTTCAGAAACAATATGTATTTTTCGCTCTTTCATATACTCCAGAGGAAGTCTGTTGTCGATCGTGTGGTCGAATCCTTGCTTGAGCTCTTCTTTCATGTCGTGCGCATTATAAATTGGTTCACCTGTAATGCTGCTTATAACAACTGAGTGCGCGTCCTTGAACTCTATACCATCGACAAGTCGGTCAAAGGCTTCCCTGGCGGGTCTTACGTATCGCCCGTGCATTGCCCTGTCGGTATCAACATCTATCACTCTTTTGAATCCATGATCTTTTGCTTCGCGTCTGACCCGCTGCATCGGAGAGGTGGGATCTGGGGGGTTATCTGGTCCGCCTACAACGAAAAGGTTGTCGGCATTAACAATACAAAGGTCGAGTGATTCATTTTCGGGTAATGCAAGATACGCTTTCACCTTTTGCTCATCGCCGATAAGTGTTGCCATGGAAGTCGGTGTCGGATCACTTTCCTCCTGCATGATGCGTCCACGCTCGGCATGGAACATCAGTCCTGTCTCAAAATCCATGTAGCCTGCCAGAACGGCAGCGGTTCCCATTCCCATACTGATTCCTGTAAGATGCTCAGGGGTTGTTCTGTATCCGGGTTCGTTGAGGTGGTGTCTTTTAATATTGTGCAGAGCCATGGAGAAAAGGTAAACCGCAGGCTGGGTAAACCGGGTTTCGCGAAGTGTATCCGCTCTTTTTTGTTTTGACTCATCGTCTTCATCGGGGATTTCTTTGGACATTTCCAACAAGTCAAATCCGTAGTTTTCTTTTAAATAATCATTCCCACGAACGAGAACCTCGGCTCCTGCGGGGGATTGCATAATTTTGTCGAACATTCCGATTTTTCTTACATCCTGACCGGGAAGAATAATACCGACATTCTCGTGCCGTTCATTCGCACCATGTTCGATGGGATAGCCTATTTGGCCAGTGAATTCTTGTGATTCATGTGGATTTACCATGATGAGCGATTCTAACAAACAATTTTTTGAATCACAAGTCATGCCCCGTGAGGCATTTAAAATAGATCGTTCTTGAGGTACAATAAATTCAATGACGGATTGTATATTTTGCGAAATAGTAAAGGGGGATATCCCGAAAGAATTCCGCTTCAAGGATGCGAATGTACTGGCTTTTGATGACATACACCCTGTTGCAAAAGTGCATGTTTTATTTATACCTAAGGAGCATGTCGATAGCTTTGAAAAATTGTACGATGATGAAATCCTTGCTTCAGTAAGAAAAGGAATTCAGAAAATAATTGAGGAGACCGAACTTGTCGGAAAAGGGTATAAAATTATCGTTAATGGCGGCGGGGGACAAGTTATCAATCATCTTCATTTTCACCTCATTGGCCCAACGGGTCTTCATGTACCGATACAGTAAAAGCTTTTGGTAGAAATCAATTTATAGAGAAATAACGGTGTAATTTTTGCTGGGGATTTATCAAACCCCCGGCCGCCTCTTGTGGAGACGGCCGGGGACGAGACGGGGTGGCACCGTTGGTGCCGGTTCCGAGAACCGGAGTATCACCGCGCATTCGGGTGACCGACGGATCAGGACTTTTGCCCCGTGTCTTTTTGTTGCTCCCTTCCGGGAGCGGTGCCGCTAAGGTATGCGGCGACCCCCGGCGAAACGTCAGGTGACGGCGGAGGCCGACGTCACGTAGCGTATCTTGGACATGTTCCCATACTCCAAAATTGAGGATGTTGCCGGGAATCTGCCCCGGCTTGCAGTTGGAAAAACCGGAAGGGGGTCCCGGAGAACCCCCACCGGTCAGGGAGAGAACCGGGTGCAAGCACCCGATCCATCGACATTGCCGCCAACAGAGCGGGCAAAAGGAGTCGAGTCCCCGCGACTTGCTCGCCGTTGGCGATAGAAATGGACGGCAGAGCCGTACCTGGCAGGTACGGACGGCAAGTCCATGTAGATTTTCCACGGGGGATGAGCTCTCGGTTTTGGGGCCGTCAGCCCCATCCGTCGACGCTTCGGTCCTTTCTGCGAAGATCTGATCTTCGCCTTTGCGTACCGCATTTCGCGGTTAGGATGCGGATCCCGGAGGACCCTTGTTACCGGAAAGACCGGTGAGCGACATACGCGTACCCTCCTGCTGATAGGATTCAACTGCAACATCCGGTGGTTTCCGGATGGAACATGCGATAAAGTCAAAGAACTCCTGCGCCCAAAGCTGGCAGCTTTGGACTTCAGTTACGGAGATTATACGCCCGGATATTTGACAGATCAATTAGTATTTCGCCTGTGATGGTTTAAATTCAGATACGATTGTAATATAATATGCATATCTTGTAGTAAACAAGATATTTGAAAGGTGGTGTTTTTAAATTATGGTTTTTGTAAAAAAACAACCCGGTGATAGTCCGGACGCAATGATAAGAAAATTTTCCCGCAAGGTTATGAGCGAGGGAATTATTCATGAAATGAAAAAAAGGGAATTTCATCTAAAGCCTTCTTTGGCGAAAAAGTTCAGAAAAGAGTTGGCCCGGAAGATGAACAAGCACAATAATTATTAATTGTTTAGTTCTTAATTTCTAATTAATTCCCGTGTTTCATTTTGACAACATTAAAGCTGCTTCTAGGTTAACTAGAAATTTCTAAATGCTATGAATGCTATTTCGATTCCTATTTACGTGGAGAGCCGGTACAAGATCAACCGGAAAAAGATAAAGGAAACAATAATAAAAGTGCTTTTGAAGCAAAATATTACCAGTCCTGTTGAGGTTAGCGTGGCTGTTATCGGCAACAGAAAAATGAGGTCTTTGAATAAAAAATATAGAGATATCGATAAATCTACTAATGTCTTGTCTTTCTCACAAACCGAAGGCGAAGGAGTCGTTCAGCATCCCGATAAATTATATTTGGGGGACATAGTACTTTCATATCCCAAAGTTGTGGAGGAGTGCGCGCGTGACAATATGCTTATCGACGACAGGGTAAATGAATTGGTAGAACATAGCCTTATGCATCTTCTTGGATTCCACCATAGGTAGGGTTTAGTTAGATATCGTGTAGGGTTAAGTTTGATTATTACGTAGCTATGATATATAAACTAAACGCAAAACTCTAATCATCTAAACGCTCAAAACTATGGTGTACTACAGAAAATACCGGCCTCAAACAATCTCAGATCTTGATCTTCCATCGGTGAGGGAAAAGCTCACCGCTATTTTATCTTCAAAAGAGCTGCCGCATGCATTTTTATTTACGGGGAGTAAGGGTCTTGGCAAAACATCAAGTGCAAGGATTTTGGCAAAGGCGATAAATTGCACCGGACATACTTCAAAGGACAAGGGATCAAGTGCCATAGAGCCGTGTAATGTATGCGATGCATGCACCTCAATTACGAACGGTTCAAATATCGATGTTCTGGAAATCGATGCAGCGTCAAACGGGGGAGTAGAGGAGATGAGAACACTTCGCGAGCGGGTGAAATTTGCGTCTACTACTCTGAAATACAAAGTCTATATCATCGATGAAGTGCACATGCTCTCAACAGGCGCTTTCAATGCATTACTCAAGACGCTTGAGGAGCCGCCAAGTCATGTAATATTTATTCTTGCAACTACAGAATTGTGGAAGCTTCCCGCAACGGTTGTGTCGCGTACTTTTCAGATCCTGTTTGAAAAACCAACCCATGCGCAGATAGCCAATAGTCTTGAAAGAATTATTTTGGGTGAAAAATTGGATATCGAAAAGGAAGTGCTTTTGAAAGTTGCCGAAGTTTCTGACGGGGCTTTCCGGGATGCTGCAAAACTTTTGGAGGAATTGGTGCTCTCATCAAAAGGCAAAAAGATAACGGTCTCCCTTTTTGACGATACTTTCAAAACAAAAGGTTTGTATGAGGAGATTTACGATCTTTTGGGCGCGTACGCACGGCGGGATGCAAAAAAAGCATTGGAAGTAATTACAACGCTTCACATGAACGGGTCGGATTTTAAAGTTGTAATCGGAAGAATAGTTGACCATTTGCGGGGTCTTCTTATGCTAAGAAACGGGATAGAAAGCCGGGAAAAAGATATAAAAGGGTTATCTATTGAAGATATTAAGAATTTGCTTGAGATGTCGAATGAAGCATACGTCGAGTTGAAAGTTGCCGTTATTCCGACATTGCCTCTAGAACTTATGACTGTAAAATTTTGTATTCTGGATGCTAAAAAACCGGAAATTGGAAGCCAACAGACCCAAAGCAGTGTAGTTGAAACACCTAGAAATGACGTGCCGGTTGCGAAAGCGAATGTTATCTCTCCAAAGTCCACTAATTTGCTTTCTGATTTGTTCAACGAGTTAAATAAAATCAACAAACCGGGAGCAGCTCTTTTGCGGTCTGCAAAAAATGCTTTACTGGAGGGTAGTATTCTGACGATAAGTACCCCATTCCCGATACATGCCGAGAGATTGAAATCGGACAAGGTATTTGAAGACTTAGTGAAAGTGGCAGAGGTTGTATGCGGAAAAAAAGTTGAAGTAACCGTTACGGTTGAGACGAAATAATTTTAAATTCCCCGGAAAGTTGCGCATTTCTTTGAATATTTGTGGATGGGTCCCCCGGCGCGGTAAGCGCCGGAAGACCCAAATTGCGTTGCGGATGTCAGGCTGAGTCAGCGGCTGCCTGTTTGGCGTAGGAAGTGTTGTTGTCGCCGCCGAAGCGGCACCAACACAGTACAACCACGCCGTTGGCGTTGCGCATGTAGCCGCCGCATTTGTGCGCAGGGTTGGGCGAGTAGAACGGCATGGTCCGGCCGTCACGTAATTCTTCGTCGGTTGCTCCATCCGGCTTATCCAGCCATTCGGTTGCCGGTTCGATACCGGGTTTGGTGGCGGGTGCTGCAGCCGTTGCTTCAGCAGGTTTGTTCCTTTTCAGGAAGGACATCTTGTTTCCAGCTCCTTTGTGGTTGATCTTACGCCTTGGTGACCAAAGCGGAAGATGCGACGGGATGACCCCGGGCGTGCCGGGGTATCGACCAGGGTCAATAGTGCACCCAGTGGCCCAGGGTTTTTAGAAGAACCCGGTTGACTTCGTCCTCCTTTCCTTTTTCAAGGTATGAGTCCGGCGTTTGGCCGCCGAGCTCAGGGTTTGGTTGGGACAACCAGTGGCGGATCGCCCTGCGTTGTCGTAGGATGGATTCGAGATTGCCTTTGAGTATGGGTCCCATCAAGTTTGGTGTTCTCCGTAACGGTCGACTGCGGCCGGGACGGGAGTCCTGGTCTGGTTGGGACGGTTCACCAGTCTTGCCGGCGACGTCGCGCCGAGATACCGGTGCCGCTCAAGCGGCGGGATGAAGTTTCGGGTTCCGCACGAAGGGCAGTTGACGAGAATCCCACAATTGCTGTGGAACGTTTCGCCTTCCGGATGCCAGTGCTCGACCTCATGGTCATGGTAACCGAAGTGCTTGCCGCAAGGGCTGCACTTCAGTACGTTTTCGAATCCTTGTGTGTCGATGACGACTGACATTTGGTGTCCTCTCGCCACGTATGAGTGGCATTTCATACACGTTGTCCTGTACAAAATGCCACTCACAAAATCCGCAACTTTTTAATGTGCATTTTGCTCTTTAAGAGCTTGCAGTATGCTCTCAAGACCAAAATTATAGAGTGATTATACCATTGAGTCGTTTAAATTCAAACCTATAGGATGAAAATTGTGGAGTTGTATTCTCTGGGAATTTTAAATCATTTTTTCTCGTATCATAGCCTTTACCCAAGGGGCAAGGTTTTGATAAAGGCGCGACGAGGTCTTTTTGATTTCTTTTGGTGAGGCGACGGAATACCCATACGAAACTTCAAAATTCGGCGACGGAAGCGCTTTTACTTCGCAGATAACAACGTTGCATATTTCGTGCTCGGTATACTTGCTAAACTTGTCTTTGGCCTTGTAATATACCCACCCCATATCTTCAGGCTGTTTTGAAAGATTTTTTTTAACAATTCCCCACTCGCGTTCAAGGCAATTATAGGTAGCCTCAATTGTGTCTTGAAGAACCTCATTTTTGTATATTTGATGTGAGGATGAGGTCACATCAATAACCCCATCAAAGACGGGATGTTTGCGGTGCTGCAAGACAATGTCTCCCCGGTACATGATCGCGACAGTAAATGCCCGGTGCAAGATCCCTTTTTCGTGTGCCTCCCAACGTTCTATCTCACCCAATATTTCCCCCTGCCTATTGCAGCGGGCGATCATAATTTTTTGCTTGTAATAATCGACGGATAAATTCATCATTAGTATTGTAGACTAAGCATTCGTATAATTCCAGAAAGTTGTGAAGTTGTTTATTCCATACTGTACGAGGCTACATGCGCTTTGTTGCAAATAACGGGCATGAGAGTATATACTAACGGGTGCAAAAGGGAGTAGTTCCCTTTATTTTTTTATTTCCATGAGTTTGCGCAACTTCACATCGGCAAAACGCCGCGAATTTCTCGAAACAGAATTACGCATCAAGTTGTCGGATCTTTCCGACGAGAACCTCGAAAATGATGACAGAGTTCATTGTGAAAATCTCATAGGCGCAGTCAGGGTGCCGGTTGGAGTTGCCGGACCAATTTCAGTAAACAAAAAAGAAAGATACATTCCTCTTTCCACAACAGAAGGTGCACTTGTCGCTTCGGTCAACCGTGGTTGCAAGGCAATTTTGTTGAGTGGAGGGGTGAAAAGTGTTGTTGTCATGCACGGTCAGACGCGGGGTCCGGTTTTTGAGACGGGTGGTGTAGCAGAAGGAATAGCTTTCAAAAAATGGGTGGAGGGGAATAGTAAATCAATTTCAGACGCTTCCTCAAGTGTTTCTTCACATATTTCGTATCTGGGGGCCAAGGTAAAAGTCATAGGAAATATGTCGTTCGTCAGATTTTCATTTGATACAAAGGATGCTATGGGGATGAACATGGTAACTTTGGCTACCGAGGCGATTGTTGCACTCATCGAGAAAAAGACCGAAGCTAAGTGCCTAGCCGTTGCGGGGAATTTCGATATAGACAAAAAACCCGCATATCTAAATACCATTGACGGCCGAGGATTTGAAGTACTTGCCGAGTGTGAAATTCCTGAGAAAGTGTTAAGAGATGTACTGCATGTGACTGCTCAACGTGTATATGATGTGTGGTTCGCAAAATGCATGATAGGTTCCTACGCGAGCGGTTCTTTGGGATACAACAGCCATTTTGCGAATATTATCGCAGCGATTTTTATAGCAACCGGTCAGGATCCTTCACATGTTGTTGAAGGAAGCATGGGAATAACAACGTGTATGGTGAAGGGTAAGAGTTTGTATGTCAGTGTAAATATTCCTGCTCTTCTTGTGGGAGTAGTCGGTGGAGGAACGGTACTGCCGACCCAGAGGCATGCACTTGAGATCATGGGAATTAAGAAAACCTCAAAATCTGTCGAATTGGCAGAAATTATAGGAGGAGCGGTTGTTGCCGGTGAAATATCACTGTTGTCTGCAATTGCGACCGGAACTTTAGGAAAAGCTCATAAAAGCCTCGGAAGGAGAAAGGAAAAATGAGTGGAATTGTCGGATACGGTGTGTATGTTCCAAAATACAGAATCCGGACAGAGGATATCGCATCCGTCTGGAAAAAAGATGCGAGAGAAATAATCGGAGGCCTGAAAGTAACACAAAAAGCGGTTCCCGGCGAGGATGAAGACGCGGTCACAATGGGAATTGAAGCAGCCAAGCATGCGCTTGCTGTCGGGGGAATTTCTGCATCAAAGCTCGGGGCAGTATATGTAGGGTCTGAGAGCCATCCGTACGTCGTCAATCCAACCTCAACAATTATCGCTGACTTTTTAGGTGTCGGCAGACTCTTTTCCGCTGCGGATTTTGAATTTGCCTGCAAGGCAGCAACAGCAGCCCTTCAACTGACCGCATCACATGTTGACAGTAAAGCTATTGATTACGGACTTGTTATCGGGAGTGATACCGCGCAAGCAAAACCTCATGACCCGCTCGAGTACACCGCCGCATCTGCAGCAGCAGCGTATATTTTAGGTAGAAAACCTGAGGAAGTAATCGCTAAAGTTGTTGATAGCGTTTCTTTCTCTTCCGATACTCCTGATTTCTGGAGAAGGGAAGGGATGAAATTTCCGTCACACGCGGGAAGATTTACCGGAGAACCTGCATATTTTACTCACGTCATAGGTGCGGCAAAAAGACTCTTTGAAAAAACAAAAAGCAAACCTCAGGATTTTGATTACTGTGTTTTTCATATGCCCAACGGCAAATTCCCCCGGTCTGTTGCAGTAAGCCTCGGATTTACACCGGAGCAACTCGCCCCGTCTTTAATTGTTGATCAGATAGGAAATCCGTATTCTGCCTCGACGCTCACGGGTCTTGCGGCAGTTCTTGATATTGCAAAACCCGGGCAGAAAATATTTTTTGTTTCCTACGGATCGGGGGCAGGATCTGACGCATTTATATTTGAAACAACAAAAAATATTTTACCCAAACAAAAAAAGGCGGTAACTTTTGCTTCGTATTGTCAGAACGTCGAGTACATCTCGTACATCGATTTTTTGAAAAAAACATTTTTACATCTTTTATGAAAATAGGAATCATCGGATATTCTACAAGTGAATTCGGAGAGTTATGGGACCGTTCTCCGCGGGATCTGGCTCAGGAGGTCATGACGACATCTCTCAAACATGCCGGGCTTGAGGCAGGCAAAATAGAGGCGTTATATGTCGGAAACATGCTTTCGGGAATTTTGGGCAATCAAGCTAATTTGGCGAGTTTTTATGCCGAGGAGTTGGGTTCATTTGTCCCTTCGGTGCGAGTCGAGGCAGCGTGCGCGTCCGGGAGTGTTGCTTTGCACAACGCAATGCAGAGCGTTAAAGCAGGTGTCTACAAAACGGTTATGGTTTTGGGAATTGAAAAAATGACCGATCATCCACAGGACGAGGTTGTTGCAGCGCTAATGGCTGCCGGAAGTGACGAGGAAAGAGTAGCGGGATTAACGTTCGCCGGACTGTACGCTTTGATCGCATCCTCATACATGCAAAAATATGGTATTTCTGAAGGGGATCTGGCTTCAATTCCGGTAAAAAATCACTTTCACGGAAGTTTTAACCCGAAGGCACAATTCCGAAATATCATAACGGTTGAAACTGTCATGAAAAGTGCAAAAATCGCAGATCCATTAAAGCTTCTTGATTGTTCTCCCATAACCGACGGAGCGTCGGCAGTAATTATTACGTCCGACCAAAGACTGCTCGCAAAATCAAAAGGTGTTGAAATAGTTGCAAGTCAAATCGGTACCGACTCGATAGGTCTTTGTGGGAGAGAGGATTTGACTACTCTCAAGTCGGCGGTTGTGGCTTCAAAAAAAGCATATCAGGAATCAAAACTCAAGCATACGGACATCGACGTTGCGGAAGTGCACGATTGTTTTTCGATAGCAGAAGCAATTGCACTTGAGGATTTGTCTTTTTCAAAAAAAGGCAGGGGGGTTCTGGATATTAAAGATGGGCTTATGACATTGGGAAGCAGTGGACTGGTTGTCAACCCCTCAGGCGGGCTGAAGGCGTGCGGACATCCTGTGGGGGCCACGGGTATCAAGCAAATTATTGAAATTGCCATGCAACTTGAAGGAGTTGCCGGAAAACGTCAAGTAAAAGAAGCAAAAGTAGGACTCACCCACAACGTAGGCGGGTCCGGTGCTGTTGCCGCTGTCCACATTCTTAAAATATGAGCATTACCAATACGCCCGTCAAAATTTGGAGAAGGAAAGAAAAAATTTCTTCTCTTATTGGAAAGAAAGGAGTTATCGAGAGCATTACATTGGTGAGAGTCGCGCCAATGGGATTTGTACAATACGCACCGTATCCGGTTGCGATCATTAAACTCTCAGGCGGGATAAAATTAATAGCGCAAATTACCGATTATCATGAGAGTGAATTGAAAATCGGGCAAAAGGTTGTCGCTGTAATCAGGCGAGGACGTACGGAGGGCAAGAAGGACGTTATTCCATATGTGATAAAATTCAGACCACTGTGAGAAATGTCGCTGTAGCATCTGCACCCGGGAAAATCCATTTGATAGGAGAGCACTCATCTGTATATGGTGCGCCTGCAATTTTGATCGCCATCAGCAAGCGAATTTCGGTTAAGCTAACACGGACTTCGGGAAGATCATTTCCGGTACGGGAGAAAAAGCTGTATCAAGCGTTATTTGCGATCCAAAAATTCCTAAAGCAAAATTATGGAATTCCGGTTGAACGGTTGTTGATCGAAGTTGCCGGAGATCTTTTGGTCGGGCGTGGAATGGGATCGTCAGCGGCCATTTCTGCCGCCATGGCAGGAGCGCTCTTTGAGCTGCATAAATTACCCGTTGGGATTGATGAGATTTTTTCTGCCGCGTACGAAGGGGAAAAAGTTTTTCATGGGAATCCTTCAGGGGGAGATCTAGCTGCCTGTGTTTATGGTGGGGTTATTTATTTCCGGAAAGAAACGGAACAAATAAAGCTGGTAAAAAAAATTGCTATGTCATCTAAAATTCCTTCAAAATTCATCGTTATTGACACGGGAAAACCGAGTGAATCAACAAAAGAAATGGTTGCCTTTGTCGGCGAAAAAATGAAAAAAAATCCTAAGTTGATTCTGCAATTTGTTAAAGATCAAGAGAATCTTACGAAAAAAATGGCAGACAGTCTTATTTCGGGAGACGTGAAGGAGTTTGAAAAAGGTCTTTCCGAGGCTCAAGTAAATCTTGAAAAAACCGGAGTTGTAGGGAAGAATGCCCGGGGAATTATTGCAAAATTAAAGAAACAGGGATTTGCTGCAAAAATATCGGGTGGGGGAGGGATAAAAACAGGTTCGGGAGTAATTGTGACAGGGTTCACAAAAGACAAAGAAGTGCTTGGCTATTGTAAGAAAAACACATGGAAAAATTTTGCTCTGAAAATAGTCAAAGATGGGGTAAGAATAGAAAATTATGAATAAAATTACCGTTAGTGCGCCGGGGAAATTGATGCTTTTTGGGGAGCACGCTGTTGTGTATGGACGCCCGTGTATAGTGACCTCGGTTGATCAGAGGATGTTTGTAACGGTTGAGAAAAACAATTCCGGAATGTTTGTTCTCAATGCTCCGGAAGTGGAAGTTTCAAATTATTCAAAACCAATAAAGAGTTTGGGTATTGGTGAAATCCCAAAAGGGGCTCAATTTATTGAAATTGCTGTCAAAAATGTGCTCGCCGAATACAAGATTGAAGTAAATGGGCTTGCTGTTTCAACCCGTTCGGAATTCTCCTCAAAATTCGGATTTGGCTCATCATCCGCCTCGACTGTTTGTACCGTAAAAGCATTGTCGGAGTTATTTGCATTAAAGCTTTCGCAAAGACAAATTTTTGATAGTGCATATAAAACGGTATTGGATGTCCAAAAAAAAGGATCCGGGTTTGATGTGGCGTCAGCTGTTTTTGGCGGGACGCTTTATTTTGTAACCGGCGGAAAGACAATAGAATCTCTAAAGATCAAAAACATCCCGCTTATAATTGGATACAGCGGAATAAAAGCAGATACGGTAATTCTTATCGACAAAGTTGCAGAAAAATTTTCCGGAAATAAAAAAAGACTTGAGCAAATATATGATGAAGTAGCATCCATTGTTGATAAGGCAAAACAGTATGTCGTTTTGGAAAAATGGGATCAGGTGGGAAGGCTTATGAATGACAATCAAAAATTGCTTTCAGAGCTTGGAGTAAGTATTTCAAAATTGGATGACATAATATCAAGTGCGATAACAAATGGAGCGTATGGTGCGAAACTTTCAGGTGCCGGAGGAGGGGATTGTATGATTGCGCTTGGTCCGGATGACAAAATGTCACACATCAAAAAAGCCATCGAAAATGCCGGAGGAGAGATTTTAAAAGTCAAAACAAACGCGCAGGGTGTTAGAATTGAAAAATGAAAACAACAGATAACCAAAACGAGCTATTTATTGTTGTCGATGAAAATGATAATGTCGTGGATTATAGGACGAGGGGAGAATGCCATTCAGACAAGAGTCTTATTCACAGAAGTGTTCAGATCGTACTTTTTGACAACGAGGGTAAAGTTTTGATGCAAAAAAGGAGTATGACCAAAGATCTTTACCCCGGATACTTTACAGTGAGTGCGTCAGGGCATGTAGATAAAGGAGAGTCATACGAATCAACCGCAAAAAGGGAGCTGTTTGAAGAAATTGGGCTCGACGTTCCTCTGGAATTTAAAACTAAATTTTTACTTAAAAACACACTAGAATCCGAGTATGTCGCGCTTTTTACGGGAAAATTTGAAGGAGAGCTGAAGCTTAACGCAAGTGAAGTAGAAACAGTAGAATATGTAGCTCCTCAGGATGTTGAGTCTTTAAGATCTCAGATTGCACCGACCGCAATACGGAGTTTTGAGGAACTGGGAATATTATGAAAGCAACAAGTATCGCACCATCAAACATAGCATTTATCAAATATTGGGGAAGGAAAGATGAAATCCTCAGATTGCCTGAAAATGGCAGTATCTCGATGAATTTATCAAATCTTCTGACGACAACAACCGTTGAGTTTTCCTCCAAATTTAAAAAAGATAGCCTTACCTATAATGGAACGGAGGAAGAAATTCACGGCAACCGCGCAATCGCGCATATAGATAGGATTAGAAAACTCGCAAATAAAAAAACGCCCGTCAAAATCGTAACGAAGAATAATTTTCCCTCAGGAACGGGTCTTTCATCTTCCGCTTCAGGATACGCGGCGCTTACAATGGCCGGTACGAAAGCTGCGGGATTAGATCTTTCTGAAAAAGAGCTCAGTATTTTGGCCCGTCAGGGATCGGGATCGGCTTGCAGGTCAATTCCGGATGGATTTGTCGAATGGAGGGATGGGAATAGCAGTGAAGAGTCGTACGCTTATTCACTATACCCGAAGAAATATTGGAACATAGTCGATGTTGTTGCCGTTGTCAGTACCGAGGTGAAGGAAGTTCCAACGAGCGAAGGTCAAAAGGGAGCGCAGGAAAGCCAGTTCTTTGAGGTGAGAAGGAAACATATGCCGCAGAAAATAGAAGAGTGTAGAAATCTTCTTTTAAAAAAGGACTTTGAAGCATTTGGTGAATTACTGGAATCCGAGGCGTTAGAGCTTCATTCAATAATGCTTACTTCTCACCCGTCACTTATATATTTACTTCCTGAGACTTTAAGAATTATGAGACTGGTCAAAAAATGGAGGAGTGAAGGGTTGCAAGTATATTTTACGCTTAATACCGGACAAAATATTCATCTCATTGTCGAGGGGAAAGACGAAAATCAGCTGGTGGAGAAGCTCAAGCAGTTGCCTTTCGTTATAAAAATTATTCCAAATAACCCTGCAGATGGAGCCAAACTTTCCGAAACCCATCTTTTCTAACGCCTTGTGTTATTGATTCGCATTTTGTAATATAAATCCTAGCCATTAAGGTTATTTGGAGGCCATGCCCACCGGAGCCTTGGCGAAGGGGGGTGTTTTAAAACATGATAAATCCATTCAAACAAGCAGGAGAAATAAAAAAACTTCGTGATCAGGCAAAAAGAATCCAAGACGAACTATCGCAAATTGAAGTTGAAGCTGAAAAGGGACGGGTAAGAATTGTTATGACGGGGGATATGAAAGTAAAATCTGTCGAAATCAACGGTGAAGAAATGAAGGACGCACGGGATGCTGTCAACGAAGCCGTCGATAAAGCACAAAAAAAGAGCGCGCAAAAAATGCAACAAATGGGCGCAGGACTGCAAGAGTTACTCGGAGGGCTAGGAGGAAAGTAAGTATGATTTTTTTTGGAGACGAGACAAATGACAAGCTATCAAAAAATGTAGCTGCCGGTCTTTCTGTGCCGCTTCATTATCCTGAGGTTACTGTATTTTCCGATGGTGAGAGAAGAATCAGGATTGTTGAAGAGGTGGTTGATCAGGACGTTATATTCCTTAAGACGGGAAGTGTGACGGACAATGTGGATTCACTCATTGTTGAGACAGCTTTTCTTATAGATGGATTTAAAAGGAGCGGAGCAAAAAGTGTTACCGGGATTCTTCCATATTTGCCATATTGCCGCGCGGATCACGTGTTCCGCAGTGGAGAGGCGGTTCCACTTGAGGTCGTAATAAAGATTTTGGAAGGTGCCGGCCTTTCGAAAATAATTTTCGTTGATCCTCATACAATCAAAATGTCTGAGATGTTTGAAATCGATGTGCTCAATTTATCAGCGCTTCCTATTTTTGCGGATAAAATTGGAGAAATTAAATTTGACCGGAGTAATGCTGTAATTGTCAGTCCCGATATGGGAGGACTCAGGCGCATGGAGCAATTGTCAGAGATGTTGGGGGGGCTTCCTTTTACGTCGATCGAGAAGGACAGGGATTATGATACGGGTGACATCAGCGCATCCGGCATCCACGGAGAGGTGAAAAAGACGTGTTTTATCGTTGATGATATCATCGCAAGTGGGAAAACGATTGTGCAGGCGGTTGACAAATTGATAGATCTTGGCGCTGAGAATGTGTACGTATTTGCAACCCATCCGGTTTTTTCCGATCAGGCAGTGACCCTACTTCAGAATTCAAAAGCTACTAAAATATTTGTGACAGATGCGATGCCAGTGCCCCCACAGAAGCATTTTGAAAAACTTGAGATTCTGAGCTTATCATCCCTTCTTGCGAAATCTTTGTAGAATCTTAATTCTGCTTGTTTTTTAAATACACTTCCGTACCTACCGTGAGCGCAGTAAGTAATCCGAGTTTTCCCGTTTCGGTTGCTTGGATTTTTGCATCCTCGTAGTCGTGGTCGATTAGCGCATCGGCTGTGGAGGCTGCGTAAAGAAGCGTCGCCGCGCCAAGTCCTATTTCAGCGCTTCTTAATGCAATTTTTTTAATCCTTCCAACAGCACGTCTTTCTATAGATGTAGCATAACACTCAATTCTTAAAATAGTATGGTTAATCATGTTACCGTTTTGTGAGGTTCTTAAGAACTTATGGTCAAGTTGAGGCTCATCGTGGCTGTTAAACTCGTTTTTGAAAGATAAAAAATATGAGACACGCAAACGCAGAAATTATGAAAGCAAACACCTTTGAAGAGGGGAGTCTGAAAAAAATGCTTGTCGAGGCAAAGCAGGAGGTTATGGAGATAAGCCTTGACGCGCAGGAAGCAGAGGAAGATACACGAAGCCTTGAGTTGGAGTTAATCGAAGCTCAAGCTGCCGCGGAAAGACGGGCAGAAGCCGAGGAGAAAGGTAAAGAAACAAAAGAAAAGATAACAGAATTAACGGGTTAAGAATTACAAAATTTAACAATTATGACATACAAAAAATTACAAAATAACTTTGAGCGGGAATTATTGTTCCAGATCATAACCAGGATAAGAAGAGGTCAAATATCAAGCCTTCGAGCCAGGAGGATTGCGCAAGCTTTTCTTCCTGTGCTTAAAAATGAAGATCCGGAGAATTTTATAACAACATTAAACAAGCTCTGTTATGGATATCCCGAAATGCTTGAGGCGTACATCAAAGCAGTAAAGGAATATGAAGATGAAGAGGTTATGGAAGGATTAGTCCTGGCACGAACACACATCAAAAGAGCGATTGTCAACGAAAATCTGAAAGGAGGTGAACAACATGGAATTTAATGAAATACAAATGAATTCGAGCACTCCGGTTACCGTGGGAGGGTCTTTGCATGAAGGTAGGGTTGAGTCCGGTCACAGTTTTGCAGGAACTCACGTCAATCCCGATGTGCCGAAAATTCAGGATACTAAGGACGATTTTGCGGATCAATTGCTTGTTGCGGCAAAAGAAGAGGGATTGGAAGGGGCCCTAGTTCATCTTGCCAATGGAGATTTTGAAAAATCAGATGAAGGAACAGTAGTTGAAGAGATACGCGCTGAAGAGGTACGGGAGATAAGCGAAATTACACAGGTTGAAGATGGAGCGATTGAAGGTGAACAGGCGGATGAAAATACAACCCGGACAGATATTCATGAGGCAAGTATCACAAATCCTGAGGTTCCGAATGCAAGAGTCGAAATACTCGAGATGAAAGCAACTCAACTGGAAGAGCAGAATAAAGAGCTTTTCGAAAAAGTAAAATCAATCGAGTCAAAAAATACTCTCGCAATGCAGGCAATGCTTGAAATGACCATCATAATGCATGAAATGCTCAAGGAAGAGGAAGACGATGAAGAAAAGATCAGCGGACTTGAGATGATCATACTTCTCCTTTCAAAGCTCATGAAGGCGATGTTCATACCTGAGGAAACTGAAACAGTTCATGAGGCAGGACAGCAGATGGAAAAGCCGGGATCTTTTGTAAGACACGACGGGGCAAAGATGGATAGGGTAGTAAAAAAACTGCAGGATCAAGGAAAGATAAGAACAGACGATAAAATTTCTCAGATGCCCCAAAGCGAAACATTGCAGGCGGCGTAAGGAAAGACTTTGCAGGTAAGCCGCCTGCAATTTTAGTTTTTGAACTTTCCAAAAAGCTTGATATACTATCCTCACAGTAAAAATGAGATATTCAGCATTTTTCCCGAAGACAATTAAAGAAGCTCCGAGTGAAGAAGTTGCAGTCAATGCAAAGCTTCTTCTGAGAGGCGGATTTATCGATAAAATGATGGCGGGCTCATACACGTTGCTGCCGTTGGGGCGGATTGTTGAGCGCAAGATCGAAAATATTATAAAAGAAGAAATGGATGCAACCGGTGCTCAAGAGGTTCTTATGCCTCTTTTACATCCGAAGCAAATCTGGAACGAAACCGGCCGGTGGGATACTGCGCGGGAAGTGATGTATCAGTTCAAAAAGGAAGACCGTGAATACGCACTTTCATTCACACATGAAGAAATCGTTTTGGATCTTATGAGAAAGCATGTCACAACATATAGAGATCTACCGGTCAAAATTTACCATTTTTCGACAAAATTCAGAAATGAATTGCGGGCAAAGTCGGGAATTTTAAGGGGTCGCGAATTTCTGATGAAGGATCTGTATAGCGTGCACGATTCGGCTGAAGATTTGGACAGGTATTATGAAGAAGTCAAAAATGCCTACATAAAAGTGTTTAAAAGAGTCGGTTTAGACGCAATTGTTACCGAAGCCGGTGGTGGGGTTTTTACCGATAGTACTACACACGAATTTCAAGTGATTTCCGAATCGGGTGAGGACGAGATTGTATATTGTCCGGGTGGAGATTTTTCCCAAAATACCGAGATCTGTAAGGTCAACGAAGGAAAGATGTGCGATCTTGGACATGGACCATTGAAAAAAGTGAAAGCTATCGAGGTAGGAAATATCTTCAGGTTTGGAACCGTATATAGCGAGAAAATGAACGTTTCATACACGGATAAAAACGGAGAAAAAAAGTACGTGTACTTCGGAAGTTATGGAATTGGTCTTACGCGTTTGATGGGAGTTATTGCCGAAGTATTTCATGATGAGCGTGGACCTATATGGCCTGAAAGTGTTGCACCATTTACCCACTTTCTTATGTCTATCGGGAAGGATGAGCAAACAGAAAAACTGTATAACACACTAAAGGAAAAGGGAATCGAAGTCCTTTACGATGACCGGGATGTTAGTCCTGGGCAGAAATTTGCCGACTGCGACCTTTTGGGGATTCCGTACAGGATTGTCGTAAGTTCAAAGCTTGAAGAAGGAACGGTGGAATTGAAAAAAAGATCGGAAAATACCGTTACAAATATTCAGGTTGATCAACTTTTTGCCTAGCGCTATCTTTGTATCAGTCCCAAAGCAATTGCCCAGAAAATTCCCCACGCGACAATAAAAACAACTCCAAGAACAATAATTACCGGAAGTGAAATTTTTGCTTTCTTTTTGGTTGTAACTTCTGTGGGGGTGGTCGCAGGCTTTATCGGGTTTTTTACAGTACCGTTAAACGCAAAAGTATTGCCCTCGGAAAGAGGTCTTGCCGGTGTATTGGTAAGCGCCTGTTCTGCGGGGGTAGGCTCGGGCATGGCAGAGTTTTCCGGGCTTGGCATTGTAGGCATAGAGGGCGCTGGGGGAGCGGGCGCGGCTGGCATTGCCGGTACTTGGGGGGTGGTGGCCGGTTGATGCTCTGGGGAAGGAGGAGGACCGGCTGTTAATCCGGGGTCAAGAGGATTTGGTGCCGCTGGAGGAGCGGCCGGAGCCGATTGTACCGGTGCTTGAGGTGGCACTTTTGTAACAGGTTTTCCTGAAGTATTCATGACTCTGTCATAAATTTCTTTTAATTCCGGTGTGAGGTTGGTTTTTTTAGAGTCCATACCTATCCAGTTTAGCTATCTTTGAAATTGCTTGTCAAGCGGAGGAGGGTATTGTATACTACTCAACTTCAGCAATAGTAAATGCAAGCGGAAGACAGTAAAATTAAACATGATGCGACAAATAGTTACTCACAGATCCAGCGATGCCGATGCCATTACAAGCGTATGGATTATTAAGAGATTTCATCCCAATTGGGACGGTGCTGAGGTGAAATTTGTGAATGCAGGAGACAAACTTGCGGGAAATTATGAAAACGAAGGAGAAGCAATTGAGCTGGTTGACGGGGTTGAGACGATGCAGGTAGATACTGGGCTGGGAGCGCTGGATCACCATCAGACAGCCGACAACAATGTTTGCGGGGCGTCAAAAACACTGGATTTTGTACTCTCTAACCCCGATTCAAATTTACACAAGCATGAAATAAAACTCGAAGCAGTCAAAAGAATTGTCGAACTTGTTATTGACGATGATCATTTTCAGGAAATGTATTATCCCGATGCTGATCATGATATATACGAATTCGGAGTGGTTAGCATCATTCAAGGATATAAATTAAATCACCAAAAAGATGACGCGGCGCTTGTCGAATTTATCATGGAATGCCTGGATGCTGTTTTGCAAAATCTGGAAAAAAAGATTTGGGCAGAGCATGAGATAGCCGAAAAAAAGATTGAATTTGAATCAAAGTGGGGAAAGGCTATCGGAATTGAGACAATCAATGACGAAGTGCTCAAACTTGCGCAAATGATGGGATATAGGCTTGCTGTACGAAAAGATCCTACAGGAGGATTTGTTAGGATTAAAACAGTTCCCGACAAAAGAGGAGAGCAGAGTCTCAATATCGATCTTACTTCCGCTTACGAAAAATTAAAAGAGCTCGATCCGGCAGCCTCGTGGTTCTTGCATGCGTCAAAAAGAATGCTTCTCAATGGATCCTCTAAGAATCCTGAGATGAAGGGAACGACTCTGACTCTGGACCAGGTAATTGAGGTGCTGAAAGCCTAGGTGTTTCGATTACTCGGTATTCTCCTTCGATAATTCCGTCATCAAATTTTACTTGCTTTGGAAACCATTGATTGGATCTCCTGTAAAAATTTGCGCCCACATAAATTGCGAACACAGAACCTCCAATATCTAAAACATTTCTTACTGATAGATCATCTGTCGCGGCGTCGTGAATTTCCGATGGCAATGCAAGGGAAGAAGAAGCAATAATAGCAACACTAAGTGTCTTGACTCCTTTCCGTGTGTAATTTGTCACACGTTCATTCATAATTATTCTACTGTTCCTTCCTGTAATTCAGAACTTCTCAGGTCCTCCAGCATTTCATCAATTTCTCCGTCCATAAAGGTAGGTAGGTTGTGATACGATTTTCCGATTCTGTGGTCTGTAACTCTATCCTGCGGAAAATTGTAGGTGCGGATTTTCTCATTTCTCATGCCTTTTCCTACCTGAGTGGATTTGAGTTCTGCTACCTCCATGTGTTGTTTCTCAACTTCAGCTTCCCATAATTTTGATCGTAAAAGGGCCATGGCATTCTCCCTGTTTTGGTTCTGGGAACGTTCTCTCGAGGCTGTCACGACAATGCCCGACGGAATATGTTTGACTCTGACGGCGGTTGATACTTTGTTGACATTTTGTCCGCCGTGCCCCCCGGCACGGAATGCCTCAAATTCAATATCTTCAGGTCCAATGTGAAGATCGATGTCTTTCAGTTCCGGCAAGATACTGACGACAGCAGTTGAAGTGTGAACCCGTCCACGCTTTTCAGTCAGTGGTACGCGTTGGACTCGATGAACTCCCGATTCATATTTAAAAAGCCCGAAAGCGTTTTTTGAAATAATTTTTATACTGTCCTCATCAAGCATTTCTTTTGTGATTGAGTGCCTTTCGCAGTAACGCATGTACATTCTCAAAAGCTCGCGGGCAAAAATACTTGCTTCATCTCCACCGGCTGCGCCCTTTACTTCAATGATCGCATTCCGTGTATCCAAAGAGCTTCCGGGTTCCGGCTTTTCCTCGTAAGTATTCTCAAACTGCGAAGTATCAACATGTGTTTCAAGCTCTGCTTTTTGTGCTTTTAGAGCCGCAATTTCTTCGTGGGCGAGTGTTGCCATTTCAGGATCATCCAAAAGCTTTTCGGCTTCGGTTAGCTTGAAATCTATTTCATAAATTTGTGCCAGTATTTCGTCTTTGTTCATAAGTATTTTGTGAATTAAGTATAGTGTATCCAGTATAAACAAACAGAAAAAAGGGTATACCGGATACAAGATCTTGGGTACATAAGGTTGTTAACCTTTCTTGAGGGCTTCGAGCATTTCGCGAAGGGTCTTTGGAGCTGAATCGTCGGCTGTTTCTTTTTGAGCCTTTTTAATAACAGGACGTGCAGCGTCCATTTTCTTTTGGAATTTCTCAATTCTAGAAGCGGTGTCGACGAATTTTTGCTGCCCGGTGTAGAAAGGGTGGCAATTGTAGCAAAGCTCGACGCTAATTCTTTCACTTGTTGAGCCCACAGTAAAGGCATTCCCGCAAGAGCAGGTAACGGCTGCATCGTAATATTTTGGATGGATTTGCGCTTTCATTGGAGTTATTATAACCGAAAATAGCTTGAAACGCAATTATTACTTCTTCAAAAAGAGATGGAACGGGTGGTAGTGTACTCTGCCTTCGGCCAGAAAAATTCCTAAAATTACCAAAACAGATCCAATGACAAAAGTAGTGTCCGGAAATTCCCCAAGAAGAGGCGCTGCGACGAGTATTGTCACGACCGGATCAATATAGGTAAATACACTTACATCGGCAGCTGCCAGATATTTAAGTGCCCAGGTTTGCAGGAAGTAAGCGGCCAATGAGGATAGAAATATGCCGAATACGAGCCCTATCAATCCGTGCGATGTCAAATTGGGCAAAAAACCATATTGACCCACTTCCTGTACGAAAAAGGGTACAAAGCCGATGCTTCCGATCAGAAAAGACCAGAATGTGATGCTTTGAGCTGAATTTCTTTTTGCAATTTGTCTGACAAGAATCACAGCAACAACTCCACCAAGCATAGCAACGACATAAAATAGATTTCCGAGTGCGGCAATTTTTCCATTGAGAATTAGAGGGGCACTTAGTACCAAAAGTACACCTACTAGCCCGATAAGCGATCCGGTTACTACTTTTCTTTTCGGTTTTTCTCGCAAAAAGAAAAGCGAGAACAGTACGATAAATATCGGAGCAGAACTTGCGATAAGTGCAGCATTTATACTCGGAGCGATGATTAGCCCTTGGAAGAAGAAAAGTATGTTGACCGTTACCCCGAAAAATCCTACAGCAAGCATTTTTAACCAGTCCTTTTTTTTGATTTTAAGATCGTTTCTAACAAAGGGAAGCATGATAAGAGCGGGTAAGAAAAAGCGGAGAAAAGCGAGGGTATACGGATGGATATCGGCAAGCGCCCACTTGAAAATCGGAGGTGCAGCGCCCCAGATGAGATT
This sequence comes from uncultured Gammaproteobacteria bacterium, assembly GCA_964589835.1. Classification (GTDB taxonomy): domain Bacteria; phylum Patescibacteriota; class Microgenomatia; order Levybacterales; family GWA1-39-11; genus JAUSNA01. The sequence continues at coordinate 12,282 of CAZPUU010000002.1, read as the reverse complement.
GGTGACGATGAGCGCAAGTACGGCGAGTTGGTGTTTAGATAATCTCATTTGGCAGGCTTTCTATATTAACAGTTTTTTTGACGATTTCCCCTGCCAGAGATTTCGTACGGAGTTCTACGGTTAGATTATCAATAGGCACAATAACATAAGGAATTTCTTTTTTCTCAGCATATTTAAACTGTTTTTCAAGTTGAGCTTGGTTATCGAGATATGTCTCTACGTTTATATTTTTCGCGCGAAGCATGTCGCTAATTTTGTAAGAAGTATTCTCGAGTTCGGAAAACTCAACGGCAACCAGAACTTTCGTTGTCGTTAAATTGGTTGGGAATAATCCTTTTTCCTCCATAGCTTCCATAATTCGGTCAAATCCGAAGGCAAATCCAACCGCAGGGTATTCTTGATTGGAAAACATACCTATAAGCCCATCATATCTTCCTCCGCCTCCAACAGATCCTGCGTCAAAGCCTTCAATTTCCACCTCAATGATAAGCCCGGTGTAGTAATCGAGTCCGCGTGCAAGTGTTGGGGAATATGCTACGTTGGGGCCGGTAACATCGCTATTGTTCAGGATAATTTGTAGGCGCTCGGTTGGTGCTTTTTGTTTTATCTGCTCAAGGATATTGGGGTCAAATCCTTTTTTCTCTAACTCTAGTATGACGCCTTCCTCGGAAATTTTCTCAAGTTTGTCTATAACACTAACCGCTTTTTGGTCAATTCCCTCAAAGTTTGCCCGGTCGTTAATAAGAATTTTGTAATTGGTAAAACCAAGTTTTTGTAAAGATTTATTTACAACTGCCAAGATTTCGGCATCGGTTCCGACATGCCCATTTCCGACCGTATCAATGTCGCACTGCAAAAATTCACGGAAGCGTCCTCTTTGCGTATTGTCAGCTCTCCACACATTTTGAATTTGATATCTCTTGAAGGGGAAGGGAAGTGCATTTTGATACTGCGCAACAACGCGGGCAAGCGGAACGGTTTGATCATAGCGCATCGCAACGCGTCGTAGTCCGTTATCCTCAAAGCGGTACATGAGTTTGTCTCCTTCTTCGCCGTATTTTCCGGTCAGAATATCTTCGTATTCAAGAGTTGGGGTCTCAAGTGGTTCAAAACCATAAGACTCAAATACCTTTTTCAGGGTTTCTATAACATATTGCCTCTTTCGTGCTTCCTTTGGTAAAAAATCACGAAAGCCTTTGAGAGTTCTTGGCTCTATTTTCATAGAGATATTGTACGTTTTAGGGGGGTAGGAAGCAAGTTTTGGTTATTGTTTTCTTCCGATAAGTGTAATAAATCCACCAATCATGCCCTTACGGTTTTCAGGTGGTGAGCCATCGTCATACGTTTCTCCATACATAATGTTAAATCCATCTTGTTGCGGCAGAATTTGAACATCAACTAATTTCATTCCGTTTTGCTCCCAAAAGAGAGGCAACTCCAAAGGGTCAAAGAACAACATTGGTTCAACCTTTTCTTCGCCGCTGCAATGACAGGTTCCAATAAAGCAATTTTTACTCAGCTCCTCAACGCGGCTATAAGGACTATTGGCGGCACCTTGAAACCATTCAAATGCAGAGTCGTGTGTGCCCACAGCTCTGAGGTAGGCATATCCCCCCGGTTTGAGTGAATCAAAACCTTTTTTCATAACTTGGTACGCATCTTTTGCAGAAATAAAATGTTGAAAAACTGATTCCATCATTACGGTGTCATAATAGCTTGGGGTAAGTCTGGCTGTAGCGACATCGGTGTTAAATACGTTGACTACACGAGGATATTGGTTGTTTATTTCATCAAGAACCACGCTTATGACAGGGTCTTTTTCGTAGGCATCGACAGTCATTCCGTGCAAAGAGAAATATCGGAGACTTCTTCCAAATCCTGCGCCCAGATCAAGCAGCCTTCCACCGGGGACTAGTAGCTTGTCGCTATGTCTCCAAAATTCCGGATTTCCCTGGTTGAAATCCCACCCTTGATCCCCGCTCTTTTTCAGGTCCTGCCTTACGGCTTCACCCGTATGAATGGTAAGATTCCCGCGGGTTACAGTTTCTTGAGGACTGACAATGGAAAGACGTTCTTACATAGCGGGAATTATAATTGATAGTAGAAAGAAAACAAACCGTTATCCCTTGAAATTGCGGCCTTGTTCGGATTTTCCAATTGCCTGGCGTGAGGCTTCGTCGAGTTTTTTGTGACCTCGTGAAGCAATCGACTCCAAGGTTTTTTTATACGAAGGAGTAGTAGCTTGTTCTTTTTGTTGATTTTGTGTTCGGATTTGAGACATTTCCGCCTCAATTTCCTTTATTCTGTGGAAAGTTGCAACCTTTTCGGCTTTCTTTTTTGCGGCAATTTCCTCAGAGTCACGGTTTACAACTTGACCCGGAATTCCCTTTGCTATTGTAAGTGGAGCACTTACTACCTGCTTCACCGTTTCTTTCGCAAGATCGGAAAGAGCTCCACCAATTGAATTTCTGTCAGACATACCCTAATAATAAATGATTCTTGGTTAATGGTAAATGATGCGTTTATGTAATAGCTTCAATGAAAAAAGATGATGATCTATTGTGATGGTGCTTCTTTCAGTTTTACTTCAATGTCTTTTGATTCCCCATCTCTGAATATAGTTACAATAATTGTATCTCCTACTTTTTTCTTTGATATCAGTACGGCAAGCGTTGCGTTAGTGTCATTGATTTGTGCCCCGTCGATTTTAGTTAAGATGTCTCCGACTTTGATCTGAGCATCGGATGCCGAAGAGTCGGGAATAACCTGTTGGATGAGTGCGCCTTGGGGGAGTTCGTTTAATAGTGCGGCTCTTTTTGAAATTATGCTGTAACTGACCCCTAGGTATGGGCGGGTGAATTGCCCTGTTTGATTGAAATTATTCAAAGAATCCTTTACCAGATCAATAGGAATTGCAAATCCTATATTTTGTCCTTGAGAAGAAACGGCAGTATTGACACCTATAACTTGCCCGCGGGCATTAAGTAACGGCCCTCCGGAATTACCGGGGTTGATTGCTGCGTCTGTTTGTATGACATTATCCAGTCTTTCGGCAAACCCTTCATATGCGCTTCCGGCGGTAATCCCACGGCCCAGTCCGGATACGACACCTGTTGTGACGGTATTTCTAAATTCACCAAGAGCAGTTCCTATGGCGATGACACTCTGTCCAACCTGTAAATTTGAGGAGGTTCCGAGGGATATGGTGGGAAGCCCTTTTGCAGGGACATTTTTTACCGAAAGAATTGCGATATCGTTTGAGGGGTCACGGTAAATCTTGTCCACTTCATATTTATTCCCCTTTTCATCAATAACGGTATATTCTGTTTGGGAGCTTACCACATGCTTGTTTGTGACGATAATTCCTTCTTTCTTGATGACAAACCCCGTTCCTATATATTGTTCCTGCTCTTTTTCTGTGTCAGGCTCGGGACTCGGTTCTCTATCGAAGAAAAAGGAAAAAGGGCTCGTATCGAATGAAGTGACCGGATTTTTGATGGCAATTGTAATAACACTCGGACTCACTTCTTTGACAACATTTATCACATTTGACTCTTCTCGCAGAAGTTCCACTTTGCTCTCCATTACTTTTTGAGAAGAAAGAAGTCCGGGAAGAACGTTAGATCTGCTTAATCCATCGTAGAAAAACGCAATAATTAAAAGAATGATGAGTAGAATGAAGAGTTTTTTCATGGTGAAAATTACAGCAATAAAAACTTAAAATTTACTGAAAAGCTCACTTTTTTTAGCAGTTTTTAGTGTAGTACCAGGCAATAACAATGTCAAATCAATTGCAAGGCGATGTTATGGCGGGGCGGGAAAAATAACGGCTTCTTTTTTTCGTATTCGGCAGGATGTAAAAAGTGCTGTATATTCTGCTTGAATTTATAGCCTCACTTCATGTATAATAGGCAAATTATGTCAAGAAAATATAGGCTCGTTCTCATCTTAAAAAGCGAACTCAAGAAAGAGGCGAAGGAAAAATTATTGGGAAGTATCAAAAGCTGGAGTGGTAAAATAACTGACGATAAAATAGTTGATCTTGGCGAGAAAAAGTTTGCTTACCCGATAAAAGGTGAGAAAAAAGGTGATTATGTATTGTTTGAATTCGAAAGTGTAGCAGTTTCTGCAGAACTTGAGAACAAAGCCCGAATTAACGACGATATATTAAGACACCTTTTGGTGAGAATTTAGATATGGCACGAAGTTTGAATAGGGTACAACTGATAGGGAATCTGACGCGGGATCCGGAGTTGAGATATACTCCTCAGGGAACTGCGGTTTGCACCTTTGGACTTGCTACCAACAGAACTTGGACAACTGACAATGGGGATAAAAAGGAAGAGGCGGAGTATCACAAAATCGTTGCCTGGAACAAACTTGGTGAACTTTGTTCACAGCTCTTAACAAAAGGAAGAAAGGTTTACGTTGAGGGAAGGCTCGCGACGAGAAGTTGGACAGGGCAGGATGGATCGGCAAAAACGACGACAGAAATAGTCATAGATGACATGATCATTCTTGACTCGAGAAAAGAGGGCGTTGTTCATGAGGTAGACATGTCATACGGTGAAGCCTCAGAAGATCAGGAAGAAAAACCTGTGAAAAAAGCAAAAAAAGAAAAGGTTGAAGAAAAAGCGGAGTTTGAGGATGTAAATCCGGACGACATACCTTTTTAAAATAAAAGTAATAAGACAAAAGCTAATATGAAAAAGAAAATAATAAAAAAGAGAAGAATGCAGGAAGTCGCAAAAGAGTGTTTTTTCTGTAAGGAAAAAAAGAATCCTGACTTTTTGGATTATGAAACTCTTAAGAAATTTATTTCTGAAAGAGGAAAAATCCAAAGCAGGCAAAGAACCGGTGTTTGCAGTAAGCATCAAAGAAAACTCACGACAGCTGTAAAAAGAGCACGTTTGCTCGCGCTTCTTCCGTTCATTGTACGGGCAGAATAACAATTTTGTTGTTTGCTTCTTGAAGAATTCATCCGAAAAATAGTATTATTATTGCTACGTTCGCAATTGTCGTGGTCAATTTAAGCTATATTTAAGCCGAAAATCCCATTCTAGAGTGAGCATTACTTAAGATAGAGAATTATTTATGAAAGTACAACTCAAACTTCGGGTGTTCCAGCTTCTCGTTATTGTTCTGATCTCGGTCGGAATTGGATTTGTTCTGGGGAATTATAAGATTTCTGCAAAATGGGAAAAGTACAAGCCGATAATCGGAATTACCGATCAAAACCCTCCGGATCCAAAAAATCTGGACATGCACGTATTTTATGATGTAGTCGAAAAGCTCAATCTAAAGTATTTTGACAAGTCTAAAATCGACGCGACGAAAATGGTGAATGGTGCAATCTCGGGTATGGTAGCAAGTCTTGGAGATCCGTATACCTCATATTTTCCTCCAAAACAAAACACTGAATTTAAAGAGCAACTGGCAGGGGAGTTCTCGGGTATTGGTGCTGAATTATCTCAAAACGACCAAAGTCAGATTATTGTTGTTGCGCCTCTCGATGGTTCACCGGCAGAGAAAGCAGGAGTTAAAAGCGGGGATATCATTGCAAGGGTGGATGGTAAATCAACCGCAGGATGGGGTATTCAGGAAGCGGTAGACCACATACGCGGAAAGAAAGGTACCAAGGTTACTATTACTATTATCCATCCAAAAGAGAAAGAGCAGAAAGAGGTAACAATAGTGAGAGATGCAATTGTTGTGAAGAGCATAACAAGCTGGGTAAAGCAGTTGGATTGTTCTAAAAACAGTATTTGCGAAGATGCGACGGGTTGTGCCAATTGTCCATCTGTTGCATATGTCAGGATATCTCAATTTGGCGATAACACTAATAGGGAGTGGCTCGAGGCAGTGAATAAGATTATGCCTCAGATACAAAAAGCTAAGAATTTCAAAGGAATTATCCTTGATGTAAGAAATAACCCCGGCGGGTATATGCATGATGCGGTGTATATTGCCTCAGAATTTATAAAGAGTGGACCAATCGTTAAGCAAAGAGACGGAAATGGTCATACCGAGTCGATGGATGTAAATAGGACGGGAGTGCTATTAGATACGCCTCTTGTTGTGCTTATTAACAAGGGTTCGGCATCAGCATCAGAAATTGTAAGTGGTGCTTTGCAAGACTATAAACGTGCAAAGCTTATCGGTGAACAATCTTTCGGAAAAGGAACGGTGCAAGAGGCTGTTGATGTTGATGGCGGAGCAAGTGTCCACATTTCTATAGCCAAGTGGCTTACTCCAAAAGAAAATTGGGTGCATGGGAAAGGGCTTACTCCGGATGTTGCTGTTTCGTATGATGCTTCTGCCTCATCGAAAATGTTAGACCACATGGATAATCAGGTCGTGCGCGCAGTCCAGGAGCTTTCGAAGTAAAAAACCTTCCATTTGTCAGTCGAAATTTTCAATAAACAATTCCCTTGATATAATACCGCTATGGTAGAAGTAAGAGAAAGAGTAATTTTCTCGGCATATAAAGATGCACATGCTTATGCTCGTGATCATTTCGGCGCAGCTAATGCTGTTGTAGATGGTGTTACGCCTCCCGATGGGGACCAGATCCCCCCGCTAACCAATGAATTGTCCTCATATTTTTTTACCCTTCAGTCAGACGTCGAAAGAGATGGATTTATGGATTATCACGAATATGCAAAGCGGCTTTGGGTAAATGTCTTTGGTGGTAATTCTGATGAGGAAAAGAGTGACGAGGAGTTTTCATTTTTTGAGAACCGCATGATTTCAGGACTTCACTCGATTGACATGCGCCCGTTTGTTTATCCTCATGTGCGTGAAAATCTGGAAACACTTATTGACGTAAGGGCCGACGAAGTAAAGGGGGTTGTCCTTTGGTCAACAGGAGATGTTGCAGCAACCGGGTATCAGGCAGGAAAAATAGACAAATCAGGAATAATCCCGTCATTTATTAAAGGATTAGTGCGTAAGTACCCCGAAAGGGCAAAGGAATTGGCTAACAAAACAGCTTATATGGTAGACGATGATAAATTTGACAGGCTTTCCGAATTTGTAGGGGACAAAGCTGAGGAAGAGAAGACGAAGATTGTTATTATTGAGGATTCGGTAAAGAATTTTGACAAGGCTAAGAAAACATTACGGGAGAAATTCGGAAATGAGAGTTCTCAGTTTGAGGTAATTCCCATATGGGCTGCATATAGCCGTGAGGGACAGAATGCACAAGCGCAAGCTGAGGGATCAAGTGGGACATGGGAAGACTATATCCGTCAGCGTGAAGAGCTCCATGCCATCGACTCATTTGCACAACTTTTGGATCCCGGGTTCAATGATATATTCAAGGACGCATTGGTGTTCGTAGATTTTGACGGAGTTATTGGCGACAATATTGGGATGTGAATTGAACAAGCAAAAGTAATTTACAATGCTCTTGTTGAAGGCGGCTTAAAAAAAGGGCTCTCACTTGAAGAAATAGAGCGGAGCATAACTGCCTTTTTAGCACCGGAAAAATAGTCAGCCTTTCAACTTTACCTCAAATCAGGTATAATTAACCTCATGCAACTCTATAATACATTTACAAAGCAATTAGGTGAATTTACACCAATAAACGGCAAAAAAGTAACTCTTTATACGTGTGGACCGACCGTATACAGGGATATTCACATAGGAAATCTACGGACCTATCTGACAACGGATATTTTGCGTCGGGTTCTTAGAGCAAATGAGTATGAGGTAACGTCTGTCATGAATATAACCGACGTAGGTCATTTCAGATTTTCAAAAGACAGCAATAAGGTTATTGATCCGGTTGTTGAAGAAGCCCAGAAGCTTCAAATTACGCCTCTGGAGCTTTCAAAAATATACACAGACAAATTTCTTAAAGACGCGGCAAAACTAAATATTTTGGAGCATGATGTCATGCCGAAAGCCTCGGATCACATCGAAGAAATGATCGAAGTGATAAAGGTGTTGATAAATAAAGGATACGCGTATGAAACCGGCGGAAATGTTTACTTTAAGGTTGAAAAATTTGCGGATTACGGAAAACTGTCAGGAAATACTTTAGATAAAATGGATCAACTCTTAGAGGCGGTGAGAGTGAGCGTCGAGACCGACAAGAAAGACAGTGCCGATTTTGCATTGTGGAAAAAAGCTGAGGACAGAGTGATGTCATGGCAATCTCCTTGGGGTCAGGGCGTTCCAGGTTGGCATATTGAGTGTAGTGTTATGTCGATGAAATATTTAGGAATATCTTTAGACATTCACGCAGGAGGAGAAGATCTTGTTTTTCCTCATCACGAAGATGAAATTGCTCAATCTGAAAGTTTTACCGGAGAAAAATTTGTGAATACGTGGGTTCACACCAGTTTTCTATCAGTTGATGAGGAAAAAATGTCCCGGTCCAAGGGTAATGTTTTTATCCTATCTGACCTGATAGGAAAGGGTTTTAATCCTTTGGCTTTCCGGTATCTTACGTACCAGACGCATTACCGGGCGAAAATGAATTTCACTTTTGAAGCGCTTGAAGGGGCAGCCACAGCACTTAAAAAGCTTTACGAAATCGCAGGCAAACTTCCAGAGGCAGAAGGGTACGCCGATAAGTATGAAGTCGAATTCTTACACGTGCTAAATCAAGACTTGAACATGCCAAGAGCACTTTCCATCATGTGGGAGATGGTAAGAGACAGCAAAATATCCGATGCTCAAAAAGCCGGAGCATTGACTCGGATGGATGAAGTTTTGGGATTCAATATATTTGAAATTGCCCAAAAAATTGCAGATATTCCGGAAAAAGTTTTGGAACTTTCAAACGAACGTGAAAAATTGCGTAAAGAAGGAAGGTATATGCTCGCCGATCAAATACGGCAAAAAATTGAAGGCATGGGGTTTGAAGTGTTGGATCAGAAAAAAGGAAAACCAAAAATCCTCAGGAAAATTTAATTGACAAACGGTGTTTATTCCTCAATTTTTACGTGAGACTGCATTTCTTTTGAAGGTGGGATGTTCTCAAAATGAATTATGCGAAGAGCTGTGATAAGGTCTTTATCCTTTTGATCTGCAAATCCGATTGCAAGAATTCTTTTATTGGTTTCTATTTTTGAAAAGCCAGATTTTGTAAGGTCTCCCTCAGAGTCAGCCAGCGTGGTTTTCGTTGAACTTTCGATATCTATTTTTTTCTTTGTTCCTTTTTGGTCTACGGCGGTGAGTTGATATTTTTTGCTGTCGATTGACGTTACCGCCCCTTCAAAATGGACAGGAATTGAATTGGTATTGTTAATAACCCTGGCAAGGAGTTTTTTTGTATCTTTATTGTATAACCCGATGAAGGCGTACATCTTTCCTTTTTCAAGATCGGATATTCCGGATGATGATTTTGTAATATTGAATTTTGTTAGCTCATCGACATCGATTTGACGGATGGAGCCTTTAATGTCCGTAATTGCGATTTTCATATTAGTTACTTCGCGGATAGTGCCGATTATTCCCCTTTTCTCAACAAGATTAAGCTCTGCAACTTTAGAAGCGACCAAATCCTTGATGCGTTGTATTTTTTCAATGTCGGTACTTTTTGGGATTTCACTATTTGAAGGGGAAGGGGAGGGTGTTGATGCTGCCTTTTCTTTCGCAGGAGTTGGGGTTGCTGCGTCAACGGGTTGTAAGTTATTACTTATAACAAGCAATATCAACAAAGAAACAAGTATCAACTTTTTCATATTAAATTTTTTTATTATTTATATTTGTATAATTTTTCTAAAAGTCTTCTGTCGAATAGGTAATAGTTCTGATGTCTTGCGCGACACTTCCGTCAGGTGCGATTGCCCTTGTTATTACGGGATTTGCTCCTGCGTCAATATCGATCGAGACCGAAAACTCTCCCTCCTGAGTCGGTTTTACTTCCATGTCTTCTATGTTGGTTGAAACAACTACAATATTAGCCGGATTGGTTGAGCCCTTTACGACAAGAGTCCTTTTTTGAGTTATGATCTCATCTCTTGGCTCGGCTACCTTTACAAAAACGCTGCCGTCATTTTTCTTTTCCTCGGTGGGGGTTACTACTGCCTGTTTTTCAACGGGGGGAGTGTCTTTTTGACTCTTCGTTGTCTGATAAATAAAAAAACCAGCAGACGTTATAAAGAGTCCGGCTATAATGGCAACAAAAATAATTATTAATCTTTCTTTCATAATCCCAGGGCAGAGTACTATCTTAAGTAATTTGTATTCCAAAAGGAATAATCAAATTAATATAAATTCGAGGCCGCAAGACGCTTAACGATATTAGTAAATTGCGCCCATCTTGTCAAGGAAGTAGAGTTAATGGTAAGATAGAAAACATTTTAAATATGGAACTTTCATCGCCAATCGTAAATTGTTTGAAAATCAGCTCAAAGAGAGGATATATCCTGATTGATCCTGATGCTTCAGAGGACGCAAAAATAATTATTCTCAGTGACGGATCGGATCAAAATATTACTCAAACAGATGATAACCTTGTGATCTTCGGACCCGGAGACTACGAGGCAAGTGGAATTCTTATCAAAGGTTCACGGCCGGAAAATGATACGATCTATTCAATAGACACATCTGAGGGCCGTGCTTTGATTGCCTCATCAAACTCCATTTCAAAGCTTACCGATGAAGACGAGTACGACGTGGTCGTCGTAAAGGCAGTCACTTCCGTTGATGAAGCGGCGCTTGCTGCTCTTTCTTCAAAGTTGGTTGTTGTTTATGGAAGTGAAGATTTTATCCCCGAGACTCTGAAGGAAAAGAGGGTGGCAAAAGTAAATCTTAAGAAAAGAGAAGAAATTGAAGGAAATGTTGTGTATCTTGAAAAAAAGTAAAACAGAATTAAGGAGTTAGAATTAAGTATTAAGATGCCTTTCCCCTTAATACTTTTTACTTGATACTTTATTCTAACCTATGGCAGTTGTACGTATTCCTCCTCATGATGATGATGCCGAGCAGGCCGTTCTGGGTGCAATTCTTATCGATAAAGACGCGATTATTTCAGTCAGTCAACTCATTTCCCCCGACAATTTTTATGATGAAAGACACAGCAATATCTATGAGGCTATGCTTTCCCTTTACGAAGACAGAAAGCCGATAGACCTTTTAACCTTAACAGACGTTCTTAAAAAGAAAAAACTTTACGATCGGGTAGGTGGGAGTGCGTATCTTACTTCATTAACAACTGTCGTTCCGACCGCCGCAAATAGCGAGTATTATGCCGGAATTATTAGAGAAAAATATGTAAGACGAAGCTTGATACAAATAAGCGGCGAGATAAGCCAGGGGGCGTTCAGCGACGAGAGGGAGGCCGTTGAAATACTCTCTAATTCCGAGCAGCAAATATTTAAAATTTCTCAGGAGCATATACGCCAAGGATTTGTTCATATTAAAGAAACTCTTTCGGCAAGTTTTGACAGGCTTGAAGAGCTTCAGAAAACGGGTGAAGGAATTCGGGGAGTTCAGACAGGATTTACCGATCTTGACAATCTGTTGTCCGGATTTCAGGCATCGAATTTGATAATTCTTGCTGCACGTCCCGGTCAGGGAAAAACAGCTTTTGCAATTAACATTGCCCAGCATGTGGCAATCAACAACAAGCAAGCGGTTGGAGTGTTTTCGCTTGAAATGAGTAAAGAAGAGCTTGTTGACCGTCTTTTGGTATCTCAAAGTGATATCGATGCATGGAAATTGAAGACAGGAAAACTTTCTGAAGATGATTATGATAAGCTCTCAGTTGCGATGGGGCAGCTTGCAGAAGCGCCTATTTTTATCGATGATACGCCGGGATTGTCGATCCCTGAAATACGGACAAAGGCGCGCCGTCTGCAGTCCGAACACAACCTAAAACTTCTCATCGTCGACTATTTACAGCTGGCAAATCCCGGGAAGAAATTTGAGAACAGGGTGAATGAAGTGTCTTATGTCTCCCAGAGTCTGAAAAATATGGCGAGAGAGCTAAAAATTCCGGTCCTTGGCCTTTCGCAACTTTCCCGTGCCGTCGAGCAGCGGGGTGGGGGAAAGCCACAGCTTGCAGATCTTCGGGAATCGGGAGCGATCGAGCAGGATGCAGATGTAGTTATGTTCCTTTACTCCCCCGACGAAGAATTCACCTCTCAAAGAATAGTAAATGTTTTGGTCGCAAAACACAGAAATGGTCCTGTGGGGGAAAAAGAACTCCTCTTTAGGGGAGACCGCATCAGATTCTACAATGTCGAACACACGACTAAGGTGTAGTTAGTAGTTTATAGTCTCCGGTTTGTAGGTTACAATAAAAAACAATTGGACCTGTAGCTC
>CAZPUU010000001.1:0-44565 GCA_964589835.1 uncultured Gammaproteobacteria bacterium | reverse complement strand
CTTTTCAAGCGATATGTTATTAAAAGTCTGAATTGTATATAATAATTCCATGACATCGATCTTTTTATCTGTTGTTATACCTTCATATAACGAAATGGGAAATCTCAGGAAGGGAATTCTTTCCAAGGTCAAAAATTATTTAGACAAACAGAAATTTTCCTACGAAGTGATAATAGTTGACGATGGCTCTTCCGATGGCGGGCTTGAATTTGTACAAAAATTTGTAAGTGATGAAAAAAATTTCAGGGTGATCGAGAATTCTCATTCGGGTAAAGCTGGGGCGGTAACAACCGGCATGTTACAGGCAGTAGGAGAAAACATTTTGTTTACGGATATGGATCAAGCAACACCTATCGAGGAGCTTGAAGAGCTGCTTCCTTATATAAAGAAGGGATATGATGTAGTGATCGGTTCGAGGAATTCAAACAGACAGGGAGCGCCTCTGACCCGAAAAATCATGGCAAAGGGGATGATGGTATTACGCTCGGCAATAGTTGGTCTTGGGGAAATAAAGGATACCCAGTGCGGATTTAAATTGTTTACAAAAAAGGCGGCGAAAGATATTTTTGAAAAGGTTAAAGATAGCCACCACGGATTCAAATCGATTCACGGATCTTCTGTTACTGCTGGATTTGATATAGAGTTGCTATTTGTTGCAAAAAATATGGGTTACAAGATTAAGGAAGTTCCTGTCGACTGGTTGTATGTAGAGACCAGAAGAGTGTCACCTTTCAAGGATTCGGTCGAGGGGTTTTTTGAGTTGTTTAAAATCCGACGAAACATCACTTCAGGAAGGTATAATTAGTATGATGAAAAAACTTCTATTGCCTTTATGGGTGAGTGCCTTTTTTCTACTGTTTCTCTATTCTTACACACAAGTTGATCTCTCCCTCACTCTTTCCAGGGCTTCAATTATTCAAACAATCGAAAAAGGATTCCAATATATAGGGTGGTTCAATAGACCGCTCTCTACATATTTGTACATAGGAGTATTTGTTTTTCTTTTCTCTCTCTACTTTTTGACCCTCCGGCTGATTTCTAAAAGTGCAATTTCTTCTACATTAATATGGCGCATAATTATCATCGCAACGGTTATTCTTGCATTTTCCTACACTGCCTTTTCAAGAGATATTTTTAATTACATTTTTGACGCAAGGATAATATCTTTTTATCACCAGAATCCATATTTTCATAAGGCACTCGATTATCCGGGTGATCCGATGCTTTCATTTATGCACTGGACGCACAGAACGTATCCGTATGGTCCATTTTGGCTTGTGTTAACAGTGCCGTTAACATTTATCGGCAACAACTTCTTTCTTCTTACTTTTTTCCTGTTCAAGTTCTTGATGGCGGGGTTTTTCTTGATAACAGCATGGTCCATCGGAAAGATTGCGCATATTCTTAAATTGAAAAATACGCTTCTGCCTATTGCAGCCTTTGCGCTTAATCCTTTTGTGTTTACAGAAAGTCTGGTTTCTGCCCATAACGATATAGTTATGATGGGCATGGCGATGCTTGGTACGTACTATATTTTGAGAAAAGAAAGGGTGAAGGGGAGTGTTCTTTACGTTTTATCTATCGGTATAAAATTTGTAACAGCGCTTTTTATCATCGGTTATTTTATTCTTCTTGGCCTATCAAAAACAAAATATTTCATCGGTTTATCAATTATTTTGATGATTGTAGGCGTTATTTTGGCAGCACTTCGGACAAATTTCCAGCCTTGGTATTTATTGTACGTGGTGCCTTTCGCAGTGCTTATGATTGAAAAACAAATTGTCCGTTATCCACTTTTCATTTTTTCTATTACCAACATCATATATTACATACCTTATTTACACGAGGGGTCGTGGAACGAACCAATTCCGACATTTTTAAATAACCTAGTTCTTGGCGCCACAATTCTTTCCCTGTTTTTAGTGGTCGGCTTTTTACCTTTCTGGAGAAAGGTAAAAAAGTAACTTTTTGTTACAATATACAAATGAAATATATAAAGAAGCTTTTGCCTGAACTTATTGCGTTCCCAATATTAATTGTCATTTTTCTGGCAAGCAGACTTGCAACAATTCTGTCCGTCCCTATATTTACGGACGAGGCGATCTATACGCGGTGGGCACAAATCGCGAGATTTGATTCGAATTGGAGATTTATATCTTTAACTGACGGCAAGCAACCTTCTTTTGTTTGGCTGGACATGATAGTCATGAAAATTATCGATGACCCGCTTCTTTCGGGCAGACTCGTTTCGGTAGGCGCAGGTTTTTTGACAGTTGTTGGTTTGTATTTTTTGAGTCTGGAAATTTTTGGACAACTAAATAAAAAGGCGCGGATTGTTGGTCTCGTCGCTTCATCGATTGTTGTGTTGTTCCCGTTCTCACTTGTTTATGACAGGCTTGCAATATATGAAAGTTTGGTAGCTGCTTTTTTTGTATGGGCCTTATATTTTCAGATTCGGCTTGTCAGGACTTTAAGATTTGATCACTCCTTGGTATTGGGGTTTGTTCTCGGAGGGGCAGTTCTTACGAAATCCATAGGGTTTTTGTCGATATATCTGATGCCGTTTCTTTTGCTTCTTATGGAGGGAGCTAAGAAAAGCATGAAAAACCGGACGCTTAAATTCATTGTCTATGCCGGGGTTGCGGCATGTATTGCGTACGGCATGTATTCGATCCTAAGACTTTCACCATTCTTTCATATCATTGAGGAGAAGAATTCAATTTTCGTCTATCCTGTCAGTGAGTGGATGAAATTCAGGTTTGTCGACAAAATACATAACTTCTCAGGCAATTTTAACGGTTTGTTTAATTGGTTTTATATTTATTTCACTCTGCCATTTATTCTTTTGGCGCTTTATGCTTTTTTTGTTGAGAAGAAATTTTTGAAAGAAAAGATAGTTCTATTATTATGGTTTATTCTTCCTTTTTTGGGACTTTGTGTCTTTGGTAAAACGTTATATCCCAGATATGTATTTTTTATGGTTATGCCGCTCATACCTCTTGTTGCTCTTTCAATTGTATCGTTACTATCGAAATTTAAAAAAATATGGATAAGAGCAATAATTATAATCGGTGCTTTTGCAGTCCCTCTATATATGGATTACTCAATCCTTTTCAATTTTCCGAAAGCTCCTATTCCCCGTCTTGACCTGGAGCAATATATTAACGGATGGCCGGCGGGTGGCGGAATCGCGGAAAGTTCCAAATTTTTTGAGGATCAGGCTAAGAACGGGCCGGTATTCGTAGCGACTCAAGGAACATTTGGTCTATTACCATCGTCCTACGAAATTTATTTTCTGGGGAAGAAGAACATAACAATAAAAGGGTATTGGCCGGTAGATAACGAAAAATTGCCGGAAGAGCTTCTGGAAATGGCAAAAAAAATGCCTGTATATTTTGTTTTTTATCAACCCTGTCCAAACTGTGAGTACCCGGGAAAGGCTCCGGAGGCTTTGGGATTAGTTGAGGTAAGAAGTTATAAGAAGGGGATTGGCAGCACTCAATTAACCATCTATCAGGTCAAATCAGTTAATTAACTCCTGTTTCTATCAAATAGAAAACCGGTTCACTATAAGGAAATCTCGTGATTACTTGTCCGACATTAAATACGACCGGTCTTTCCGGAAGCGTGATTGTTTTTAAAATTCCGATATCGGGAATTTTAGTTTTGACTGAGGTTACGAGAAGTGTGTTTGGAATTTGCAAGTCTTTTCCCCAATCAATTTCTCTTATTTCGTACTTTCCAAATGATGTTGGATAAGTAAATCCTTCTGAATCATCAGGATTCCACGTTGCCTCTTTCATGAATTTTTGCGGGGGATAGGAAAGATATACAAGAAGGGATGTGTAATTAAATCCTGATTTACTATCAATAATAAACTTCTCATATTTTTGATTGTTATCTTTTATAAAATTGCTTACTTCCCTGTCTGCCGTTCTCCAATACCGCGAATAATAAATCGGAAATCTTACATAATATGACGTTAAGTAAAGAATCAACGAATAGGATACTATACAACCGAATATTACGAGACTTACAATTCTCAAATTATTTCTTTGTTTGTTTAAGTACCCTAAGAAGAGTGCTGCACCAAGAGCTGAGCAAAATGTCACCGGGTACGTCAGAAAAAAGGTGCGGGTTGCTTGGGGAGGCTCTCTCGTGATGCTGCTGATTGCGATCAGTGCCGCGATCCATCCGAAAATGATAAGTGTTGCCTTGAACTTTTTTTTCAATAAAAACACGATACCGGCGATAACAAGCGGTAACTCAAAAAGATACCACTGTCCCATTTTTGCAAAACTGGTACTTCCTTCTTCAGGGCCGAAAATGAAAAAATACGAGGGATTTATATGTGCAAAAATGTTTGTTATGTATTGCATTGCGGTTAATGCAAGAGAGTTGAATAAAATTTTTGCAACAACCGGTGGCCAGTCGACCAGATAACTTCTGAATTCTTGTAGCGGGGCTTGTACTTTTGCACTGGTAAAAATCAGTGTTCCAAGAGTCGAGTCAAATCCACCTCGCCCGATAGCGCCAATAATGAATGGTATTGCGCAGACGAAGGTAGTCGACAGATAGACGATAAAATTCGTTTTGTTTTGAGCTAATAATTTTTTCCTGAAAATGAATAATAAAATGAGAAATAGAAGCGGTGCAAAAAGCCTTCCTATATTATACGTATAAATTGTTGCCGCAAATAAAGTAATTGCACCTACTGCGTATACCAATTTCTGAGTCTTGATGTGTTTTAAGAATAGATAAACGCCACAAACAACAAAAAAATTTGCAAGCGTTACTTCAAAAGCGGATCTTGAAAAATGGAGATGCCACGGGTTGACGGCCAAAAGAAACGTTGAGATGAGTGGTACATAAGAAAGAAACTGTTGCTTTGACTGATCCTCTTTATTCATAAAGGATATGAGGAGTTTTGTCAGAAAATAGCAAACAACAACTGTCAAAAAACCCGAGAAGGCGGCAGCAAACCTGATGCCCCACGGATTTAGGCCGAAGACTCCTATGGGTAGCACTGAGGCATATATGTATCCCGGCAATTTATATTCTCCAAAAGCCTTGAAATTCTGCGGGAGAAAAGCACCGTGTTCGTCATGCCCTGTTTTAAGAATCGAGTAAGCGTTATAACCGAGCGATGTTTCGTCCTCCCGGTAGCCGTTGGGAATTGTATCGAGTTTATAAAATCTCAGCGCAAATGCTACCACAAATAGTGTCAAAAGAATGACAAATTTAACTTTTTTTTCTCGCATATGGGAAAACGATAATACAAGTAATTATACTAACAATTGTAAGTATCAGTCCATAATGAACTGATTTTGGCTGATATAAAAATTCAACAGTATGTGTCCCTTTAGGCACTACAATTGCGCGGAACGCATAATTTGCTTTGAATATTTTTGTTTCCTCCCCATCAATATACGCTTTCCAACCGGGATAATAGCTGTCAGAAAGAAATAGGAGACTATTACTCTCTGCTGATGTTTTGATGCTGATTTCGGAAGGGGAATAATTTGTAAGCATAGCACTTCCTGATGAGAGGTTTTTAACACCAGGGTTTTCTGACAATAGGATTGTTTGAGCCGGATTAAATGAAGGGCTGTAAAATATATCTGAAAATTGTTGGTCATTGTTGTACACGATGTAAGAGTTTGCCATGAAATACCGCGGCAACGATTTTTTGTAGCGCAGAACACTGAAATCATTAGCAGTAGCAATTTTCTCAAACGAATCGTAGGGAAATGTCTCGTCTGTTGACCCATTTTCCACTTTATCAACAATATATTTTGTGCCCGTTATCTGCAGTATCTTCATCCGGAAGAAATTATCCATAATGTTTGTTTGTCCAAATCCATTGGGAATGATGGCATCGGATCTTGTACTATCGGTAAAAATTGAAGACAATTTGCCGTCGGTTGCAGACTGCATGAGCGACGCATAGGTTTTCGGGTAGAGTGGGTCATAGCCTTCAGGAGAATAGATTCCTAATTGCGTTGAAAAATTTGAAGCAATTCCGGCATAGCTATAACCCCAAGATCTATCAATGCCATATTGATTGAGTCGGGCAGAAATTTCAGTGGGAGGGTAGATATATGAAGCTGGAACGAACGGGTTAAATTTATGGAAAAAGTAAAAAAGATCAAGAATTGTAACGAAGATAATAATTAATAGACCGATTTTGGACAAGTTTTTTCTAAGAGTTGATACTAAAATTGATACGCAAATTACGAACAAGATCCCCATCGAAAAGATAAAGTTATTTTTTGTAAAAGGAATTTTCATAACAAGTAGTGTCACAAAAATCAGTGCAAAAAGTATCCAGCTTATACCTAGAAATACAAACGACTTTTTAAATGAAATTTTTGTTATTGAATCGATTCCTGCACCTGCCAAGATGCTAAGTCCAAACGAAACGAGAAAAATAAAATTACTCGGACTGCTCGATGAAATAATGGGTAAGTTGAGATGGTAGATCACGAAGGACACGGGTGTGAGAAAAACAATTGATGCAACAATAAGGCTGCTTATGGCAATTGACATAATTTGTCTGTTCTTTTTAAGTATTGAAGTACCAATAGTTGCCAAAAGAATAGGAGCAAGGCCGATATACAAAGCCTTTGACGGATACGAAAACGGTAACAAGTAATTTTTAACAGCTGGATTGCCGAACAAGTCAGGAATTAGGTAAAGGACAAGCTGTGATGGTAGGATAAGAGCACTTTTTAGGAAAAAGTCTACGCTGTGGGACGTGCGTGCAGAATTTTTCAGCAATTCAAGCCCGGGTATTAATTGAATTCCTGAGATGCCAATGCCAATCACAATGAAAAGTGCTACCCAAAGAATTTTTTTGAAATACACTTTAGATAGATGGTGTTCCCGATAAATTCTGAGGATAGCGTAAGTAAGTGTATATCCCAATATGCCGGAGAATAATTGCAAATGCCCTGCAAAAAGGGAAAGGGCGATAATTACTGCAAGGAGAGGATATCCGTATTTTTTTTTCTCAAGTATATATTCAATTGCAAGAATTGAGAGCGGGAGCAAATACATGAAGTGTCCCATGATGTTGTATTCCAGAAATGTGGTCATATACAGGCTGAAGGCATAAGAAATGGATGCGAAAAGGGATGCCTTTTTGGAGAGACTGAACTTTCTTGAAAGTAGATACATGAAGAAAAGGGCTAATAACGGTTGAGATATGATAAGAATTGTCCAGCCGATTGTTTGTGGTAAGAAGAGATAAAAAATGTTAAGCGGGTAAAGAAGTGCTGACTGAAAATTTGCAAAAAGTGGTGAGCCTGAAAAATTATGAGGATTCCACAGCGGTAGCTCTCCGCTCTTTACCGTCTCGATTGCAAACGTTTTCCATGGATATAGTTGGCGCAGTGTGTCGAAATATTGAGCTTTGTTGGGAACGCCGCCCGGAGCTATTCCTTCGAAAGAGTACGATCTCCATGGTTGGTATTCCGCCAGGAGTAGATCCCCCGGAAAAGGAATAAAACCTTTTATAAAAGTGGGGTAGAAAAAAAATCCAATTATTGTAAGTAATATGGCAACGACGATCCAATTACTTTTTCTTTTTAGCATTTTTTCTTAAGAGAGTTGGTATAAAACCAAAAAGTAGTATTCCAATTGCAACGACTGAAAGAACGTTACTGACCTTCGAAATTTTATTTTCAGAATATGTAACGGTTACATTGTGGGTTCCTTGAGGAAGATGAAAAGTTATCAGACCCCGATGATTGGAGTCCTGGAATTCAATAGGTACTTTTTGATTATTGGCAGTTACTTTCCAGCCGGGATAAAAGTAGGTGTTACTCAAAATCTGCACATCATTGATGGCCGTTACCGTAAAAGACTGGTTTTCCGGTTTTATTGAAATATTGGATAGTGTTGCCTTCCCGCCGATTACTTCAATTCTTTTCTTTGGGTAATTCTGTGGTTCTTTTTCCATCCATATGGTATTTACCTCCGCAAAATAGTTGGTAGAACCTGGGTAATTTCTGTAATAGTTCTCATTGATTTTTAGATATCCTTGATATGGCCACCAGTAAAAAAACGTGCTGAATATAATAAGGATAACGATTGTAATGTAGGTATTTCTTTTAAGAACAACCGGTACATTTTGCACGAAAAACCCTCCCGCAACAGAGGTTGTAAAGATCAAGATAGACAAGAACCGCCAAGGGAATTGAAACTGCCGAAGGTGCTCTATATTCTCCCACAGAGGTTTTGTGATGGGGGTCATGATAAGAAAGGTAAGGAATGACACAATAATCAAGAACAGTGAAAAATTTGCATGCTTGCCCATTATTTTCTTTTTCCACAAAAAATATGCCATCCCAAAAAATGATATGAGATGAAAAAGACCAATTTGAACAGAAACTTCTTCTACTCGTAACGAAGGAAGATTTGTGATATTTGGCAAAAATAATTTATAGAGCTGAGGGAAATGCATGTAGAAAAGATGCTTGCTGAAAATATAGCCATTGAGGTATTTCAATTCAAAAAGTGCAGGAAATATAAACGAGCTGGTGAGCAATATTCCAAAACCCATTGCAAAATATACAGTAACTATTTTCTTAAGATCCCGTGTCATAAAGAGAACAAATAAACCACTCAGGCAAAAATAGACAAATCCATTGATGTTATGTGTTAAAGGAAGTAGGGCGATGGAAATTGCGACGAGTGCTACACGTGGATAGGTGTATTTCTCGAGAAGTTTGATGATTGAGTAAAAAACGAGCGGTAAAAGCATATAAGAATAAAGACATCCAATGTCACCTCTTGTATGCATTTCAACCAGCCTGAATGGGGCGAATTGGTAGAGCATGGTTACTAGAAAGGCGATTTTAGTATTCTTAAAGAGTGTTTTTGCAAAAAGCAGGGTAAATATTCCTCCCAACAGATAGGTAATCGCGAATCCAATTTTTAGAATTGTTGCTAGGTTAAATCCAAGAGAAAGAAGAAGAGCCCCAAAAGCATACGGAATGGGGTTGAAGAAATTAAATATAGGCGTTCCATAGCCATAATTGAACTGGCTTGCCCACCTGACCGGTAACTGTCCTGCGGAAAGCTCATTGAGATAAGCTGCAGATCTTGCTACGTGCATCAATCCGTCGCTTGTATGAGGCAGGCCGGGGTTGGTAAAGATGTGTATCAGGGGAAGAACCGATATAGCAAGAACCAAAGCGTATAATTTCATAGATTTATTCAATTATTATACCTAACTCTGGAAACATTGTAATACTACAACATATTTATACTTATGAAGATCGGTTGATCCGGGAGGTATTTCTCTTTATGTTGGGAACCACTATAATTAATAAGTGTAAAGGGCGTATTTTTCAGTGAATAAAATAAAATTAGCATTTATTTCAATAGTTGTACTTGGTTTTGTATTGCGCTTTTTTTTATTGGGCACCAATCCTCCCAGCCTTGACTGGGATGAGGCTTCCATAGGATACAATGCATACTCGATTCTAAAAACAGCGAAGGATGAATACGGCAATTTTATGCCTTTGTCTTTCCGTTCTTTTGATGATTTTAAGCCGCCTGTTTATATCTACCTGACCGTTCCCAGTGTCGCTCTATTCGGGCTTTCCGAATTTGCGGTAAGATTCCCGGCTGCAGTTATCGGCGTACTGGCTATTATTGTTGTCTATTTTCTTTCGAGACAAATCTTTAAGGGTAGAAAAGAAGGAGAATTTATCGCACTTCTATCGGCATTTTTCCTTTCCGTTTCTCCCTGGCATTTACAATTTTCAAGAGCAGCTTTTGAGGGAAATGTCGGGATGTTTTTTTTGATAACGGCATTGTTATTCCTTTTTAAGGGTTTTAAAAAACCCGTTTTTTACTTTCTTTTTGCAGGATTTTTTATATTGAGCATGTATTCGTACCACAGTTTTCGTCTCTTAAATCCATTGATTTTGATTGTAGTGTCTATTTTGTTTTATAAGGATCTTATAAAAAATAAGTTTTTTGTAATTATTTCGTATTTATTGGTAGTTGTTCTAACAATTCCGATATATTTGAATTTTGTTGCTCCTCAAGGAGCCGGCGCGCGACTTTCGATGGTTACCATATTTCAGGATGACAGGCTTTTGAAATTGTCTGCCGAGAAAACGCTCGAGGCGAAACAAAGCAACGACATATTTGGTCAAATTGTATATAACCGGCGGGTTATTTTTATTCCTCAAATGATTAAAGGATATTTTGATCATTATAATTTTGGATTTCTATTCCTTCATGGCGATGGAGGACTGCATCACCACGCATACAATATGGGAATGTTGTTCCTGTGGGATTTCCCATTTATTATTCTCGGGTTAATATATCTCTTGAGAAAATTGGATAGAAGAGTGATTTTATTGCTTTTACTTTTTATCTTGTCGCCATTGCCCGCGTCTGTAACTACAGGAACTCCACAGCCGATACGTGCGATAGCTATGATTCCTGCTTTTCAAATATTTGTAGCCTGTGGTGTTTATTTTTTGTACAAACAAGCCGGAAGATGGAAACGTCTTGGGCTTGTTATCATAAGTATTGCGGGAATTGTATTTACAGTTAATTTAATCTATTACCTTTATTCGTACTTTATACTCACACCGGTTAAATATGGTTATTTTTGGCAATATGGTAATAAGGAGGCAATACTTTATGCGAAGTCGGTCGAAAATCGATACAATAAAATAATTATGTCCTACGAGTATGATCAACCGTACATTTATTATCTTTTCTACAACAAAATTGATCCTGCTTGGTATCAAAAAAATTGGAATTATAGCGGAAATGGGTCTGTTGACAGATTCTTCAGAAAAATTGGAAAGTACGAATTCAAGATGATCGAATACGGCAAAGACTCGCTAATTGGAAAGACCCTTATTATAGGAAGCCCGAAAGAGATACCGGTGGATGGGCAGCATTTCATTTATTTTCCTGACGAGAGACTTGCATACAAAATTGTAGGAATTAACTAGAACTATGAAAAAAATATTGGACAACAATTTAGTCTTGCTAATAATTGTATTAATTATTTGTATTCCTGTTGTTGCTCCGTTTTTCAAAGAAGGGTATTTTCCGACACATGACGGTGAATGGGCAGTTGTAAGGTTGGCCGATATGTTCAGGACTCTTCGCGATTTTCAAATACCACCTCGATTTAGCGGAGCACTGAATTTTGGATACGGTTATCCTCTTTTTAATTTTGCATACCCTTTTCCATATTATTTAGGTCTGCTCTTTTATGTAGGTTTTCATAATTTTGTTCTGTCTATTAAGACCATTTTTGTTGCAAGTGTTTTCTTATCGGGAATAGGTATGTACCTTGCCTCAAACCTCCTTTGGAGAAATAGAATGGCTGCAGTCGTTTCATCGGTTCTTTACGTTTACCTTCCGTATAGAATGGTTGATCTTTATGTTAGGGGCTCGATAGGAGAGAGCGTTGCATTTGCTCTTTTTCCTTTTATTTTCTATTTTTCAACAAAACTTTTTGATACTGCCTTCTCACGGTTCTCGGTTGTTACGCTCTCAATTCTTTTGGGAATTTTGGTTATGACCCACAACATCATGACGATACTTTTTTTGCCTGTTTTGCTTGCGTTTATGATCGCACGAATACTGAGAGAAAAAAGATTTGATGTTGTGCAATCATTTTTTCTTTGCATCGTTCTTGGGGCCGGATTGTCAGTTTTTTTCTGGGTACCGGCGTTATTGGAGAAGGGTAATATTTTATTGTCGAAGATTCCAATTGCTGACAGAAATCTGTATTTTGTCGATTTTAAGCAACTTATATTTCCATCGTGGGGTTATGGTTCACCTACGGGAAGTGACGGATTTTCCTATCAACTCGGTCCTGCGCATATCGCAATTATTGCTTTGATAATTCTTGTTCTTGGGTTCTCATTCGTCAAAACAAAATTCATGCTGACACCGCATAAGTTTTATTCAACGACTTTGCTCGCCATTTACTTGGTTTGTTTGGTAATGCTTTTCTCCATAACCGGCGTTGTATGGAAAACTCTCCCTCTTCTTTCCGAAATTAATTATCCGTGGATATTATTATCTCAATTAGGATTTATAACAGCGCTCTCGGCCGGATTTTTGATCGGTCAAGGGAGATACTTTAAATATGCCGTAATAGCTCTTTGCATAGTTGCAGTATTTCTAACCTTGCCGTATGCAAAACCAAAAAGCTTCAATAATACTCCCGATCAGCAATACCTGACAAACGAAGCAACAACAACAAGTTCGTCTGAACTTATGCCCCTTTGGGTAAAAGAGCATCCTAAAAGTCGATACGGTGAAAAAGTTATTGTCGTCAGTGGAAATGCTTCAATAAGTAATTTAGAATACAGTTCAAAAAAAATATCATTTAAATATGATGCGGTTACTGATCCTGTCTTTCGAATAAATACAATTTACTATCCCGGATGGAAAGCATATCTTGATAATGAAAAGGTAGGGATAAATTATGATAATGCGCAAGGGGTTATGGAAATTCAGGGAAGTCAGTTTAGGAGCAGAGTCACTTTGGTATTTGAGGAAACACCATTGCGCTTGTCACTAGACATCTTAAGCCTAGCCACTTTATTAGTTATTTTCTTTATACTCATGCGACCAATTTTGCAATTTAAATCATGAATAGAAATATTGCTTTATTGATACTTGTTCTTCTTCTTTGCATTGGAACAGTATTGCCTCTTTTGCATAGTGGGTTTTTTGATGTTCATGACAACACACAAGTAGTAAGAGTATATGAAATGGGGAAAATGCTTGCGCAAAAAACATTTCCCGTAAGATGGGTGCCGGATCTTGGATACGGTTATGGGTACCCGATTTTTAATTTTTACGGTCCTTTGCCTTACTACATCGGAGGGGTAGTCACCCTTCTTGGAATAAATGCCCTCATTTCAACAAAGATAATGCTTGGTGTTGGGATTTTGCTTTCTGCAGTGACGATGTTCATCTTTTCAAGGAAATTCTTTGGTGATGTCGGTGGAGTTGTCAGTGCTATTGTTTATTCATACTTTCCATACCACGCGGTAAATATCTATGTTAGAGGAGCAGTGGGAGAACTTTTTGCATATGCTTTTTTGCCGCTTATTTTTTACGGAATCTATTCGTTTATTGAAGACAGGAAAAAATTTGCCATGAAAGAATTTCTTATTATGTCTTACGGGGTACTGTTGGTAGCAACCTCTCATAATTTGACGTTTTTTATGCTTTTAATAATTATGGTTCCGACAACTCTTTTAGCTTACTTTTTTGCCAAGTACAGGAAATATTTCGCTATAGCAGTTGTCGGGGCACTTCTTGTCGGGGTAGCACTTTCTGCTTTTTACATCGTGCCGGCTTTTCTTGAGATGAAATACACAAATGTTGCTTCCCAAATAGGCGGAGGCGCCAACTTTCGGGATCACTTTGTCTGTCTCGGCCAATACTGGGATTCCTTGTGGGGGTTTGGGGGGTCGGTTAAGGGGTGTATCGATGGATTAAGTTTTAAAGCAGGTAAATTGAATATACTGCTTTTGATTGTCTCGATGCTTTTTCTTGTATATAGTTTTGGAAAGAAAAAAATTGATTTGCAGGAAAAGGTGGTTGTTATAAGTATTGTGCTAGTTGTTATAAGTACAGTTTTAACTTTATCAATTACCGCTATGATTTGGGGTGCTGTCCCATTTATGGAATACATTCAATACCCTTGGAGATTTATCAATTTTACTGCACTTTTTACTGCGTTTGTTATCGGTTATATCCCTTACTTTGTTGCGAAGAAACAAAATAATGCGGTCGCATTGTATATATCAATATGTATTATTGTCGGATCTATAATTCTTGGAATAAAACTTTTTACACCTCAATATTTCAATTCAAATTCGTCAAGTTACTATACGAGTCAAAAATATATTAATTTTACAGTGTCAAAAATATCTGACGAATATTTACCGTCCGGATTCATTAAGCCAATGGGTCCATCTGATTTATTTGAGCGTGACATAGAGCTGTATCAAGGTATGGGGAGTCTTCGTTTTGAAATGAAAAAGTTTCAGTATTACATTGTTGATTACGATCTTGCCGAGAATGGGATTGTTCATCTCAACCGTGCATATTATCCGTCATGGGAAGCAAAGATAAATGGTAAACAGATTCCCATAGTTGACGACAAAAAAGGTGTGAATATGGAAATTCCAAAAGGGAAGGGAGTTTTGGAGATAGAGTTGAAAAATACTCCTCTCCAATCTGTTGCAAATATGATCTCGCTTATTGTATTTTTATCATTGCCAACTGCTATAATAATACTTTCAAGACGCAAGAAATAACATGCAAAAGAAGTTACCTGAACTTTCCATATTTTTTCCTTTTTGGAATGAGGAAAAGAACGTAAAGCATGTCGTCGAAAGCGCAATACCTGTTGCAAAATCAATAGCAGAGCAATGGGAGATATTGATCATCGACGATGGATCGTCTGACAAGACGTACGAAATAGGCCGTGAGTTGGCCCAAAAATACAAGAATGTGAGAGCTATTACTCACTCTCCGAACAGGGGTTATGGGGCAGCGCTTAGGGAAGGATTTGAAAATGCACGATATAAATACGTTGTTTTCACCGATGGGGATCGGCAATTTGATTTTTCCGAAGTCGATAAATTTGTTGATGCCATAAATGGTTCCGACATAGTAATTGGTTTCCGTAAAAAACGACGAGATAAATTTGTACGTCACGTTCTTATGTATTTGCTTAAAATATGGGATTTTGTATTCTTTCGGTTTTATTTCAAGGATATCGATTGCGGTTTCAAGATGTTCCGAAAGTCCGTATTCAATGAAATCATGCCGCTTCGCTCGGAGGGCGCGATGATTACAACGGAAATTCTTGCCAAGGCAACCAGAAAAAAACTTAAAATAAAAGAAGTTGAAGTAAACCATTATCCTCGAGAATTCGGAGACCAAAGTGGAGCTAATATAGCAGTTGTTGTGAGGGCAGTATTGGAGAGTTTTATTCTTTGGTTTGATATACATAATAAAAGAATATAATTAATGGCAGATAAGATGAAGAGCGTATGGATGATTTTGAACTACATGCAATTGCGACAAAATCTGTAAGAGGCGCTTTTGCACTTGTGTCGCGTTCTTTTATTCTCCAGCTCATTGGACTTATTACTAGTTTTATCCTGACAGTCTTTTTAGATCCCGCCAGTTTTGGAATATTTTTTGTGGTCTCGTCGATCATTGTTTTTTTTAATTATTTTCAGGATATTGGGCTTGCTGCATCTTTAATACAGGCGAAAGAGGAGCCGACTAAAGAACAATTGAGAACCGTTTTTGTCACTCAGCAGTTGTTGGTTTTGGTAATGGTTATTCCGGCACTACTTTTTTCTTCAAATATTGCACATTTCTATCATCTGGATGAGGCGGGATACATTCTCTTGATAGCCCTGCTAGTTTCTTTTGTCCTTACTTCGTTAAGAACCATCCCGACTATCCTCTTGGAGCGAAAACTTGATTATGGAAAACTCGTCATCCCTCAAATATTGGAAAATTTGGTTTACAATCTGGCTCTTATAGCATGTGCAATTTTGGGTATGAAGGTTGCAAGTTTTACAATAGCAATTCTTTTGAGAAGCGTAGTTGGACTGATTGCAATATACATAATTCAACCTTGGCCGATCGGCATAGCGTTTGACAGACGATCTTTGAAAAAACTCATGTCATTCGGTATACCATTTCAGGCAAACAGCGTACTTGCTCTTTTTAAAGATGACTTTAGGACTATATATTTGGGTAAGGTGCTTCCTATCTCGCAACTTGGATACATCGGATTTGCAGAAAAGGTAGCATATCTGCCCCTACGGCTTGTCATGGATAACGTTATAAAAGTAACATTCCCATCTTTCAGCAGGCTTCAGGATGACAAAAAGGCATTACGGTTGGCGATAGAAAAATCGCTTTTTCTGATATGCCTTGCGATCTTTCCGATTGCGGTTGCAATCATAGCATACTCTCCTTTTCTTATTTCATACTTCCCCAGGTATCAGAAATGGGAGCCAGCAATTCTTTCTATAACATTTTTTTCTTTGGGGACGGTTCTCTCATCGATATCAACGCCTTTAACTAACTTTTTAAATGCGATTGGTAAGGTAAAAATTACATTTTACTTCATGATATTTTGGACCGTTGCGATATGGGTTTCTACACTTATCCTGCTATCAGTAATGGGTTATAATGGCGTAGCTTTCTCAACTTTTCTTGTTTCTTTAAGTTCTGTCGGAGTATTTATTGTATCAAAGCGGTATGTGGAATTTTCGGTTATAGCGCCTATATATAAGCAATTTATAGCAGCGATTGTAATGTTTATTTTTACAGTTATAACCGCCCAATTCGTCGATTCACTGATCCATATGGTGTTTTTTGGTTGTCTTTCTATGCTTATCTACTCCGGATTTCTATTCATCATTGCGCGTCGTGAATGCTTAAAAATAGGAAGATTTGTTATTTCATCTGTGCGCTCAAAACCCTAATCTGATAAACTTAAATCTATGAAAGTAAGTGTTGTCATCTCAGCCTTTAATGAAGAAGCAAAAATCGAGGAATGCCTTGCCTCGGTGAGTAAAATTGCTGAAGAAATAATTTTTGTCGATAACAACTCAACTGATAAAACGGTTCAAATTGCAAAAAAATACACAGACAAAATTTTTATGAGAGAGAATAATGCAATGTTGAATATCAATAAGAATTTTGGGTTTTCAAAGGCAAATGCGGACTGGATATTAAGTCTCGATTCAGATGAAAGAATAACCGAGGAATTGTCTAAAGAAATTCTCGAATTGGAACCATCAAATGTAGACGGTTACTATATGCCCCGAAAGAATATTATTTTCGGTAAATGGATTAGGCATACCGGTTGGTATCCTGATCCTCAGTTAAGGTTATTTAAGAAAAACAAAGGAAGATTTGAGGAGCTACACGTACACGAACATTTGAAGGTAGAAGGACCTACCGAAAATCTTCAAAGTCCGCTCTTACATCTCAATTATGAAAATATTTCTCAATTTTTAAATAAAATGATAAAAACTTACACGGTGAATGAGGCCGAAAATCTTCAAAAAAACGGTTATGTCTATAATTCTTTTGACATTGTCAGGATGCCGCTTTCGGAATTTGTGAAAAGGTATTTTGCAGAAAGCGGATATAAAGACGGAATGCATGGATTGGTTCTGTCTCTGCTTCAGGGGTTCTATCATTTGGTAGTTTTTCTAAGGCTTTGGGAGGCAAATAATTATCCGGAAGAGAAGGAAATTTCAAGGCTATTTCAAGATGGAGAGAAAATGGCAAAGAAGGAGTTATTCTACTGGACATCATACGTCAAGATAACAAGCGAAAAGAATGTCATAAAAAAGCAATTGTTAAAGGTAAAAAGAAGAATACATTCTTGATGCAAAAAATCATAATTTCTATTCTCCACTACAATAGCAATAAGGATACTCTTGCCTGCCTGGATTCTTTGATGTCTTCTGATCTGACAGGTCTTGAAATTCTCACATATGTTCTCGACAACGCGTCAAGAGAGACATTGGACCTAAATACAGATAACTATAAAAAAATACATTTATCTTTGTTGAAAAGTGCTGATAATCTCGGTTTTACCGGAGGGCACAATTTTGTATTCGAAAATGTTAGGAACGAAGTATTTGACTATTTTCTTCTTCTTAACAACGATTCTTTGGGAGAGAGGGAATTCCTGCGTCAGATGACGTCAGCAATGGATGACAAAAAAGTTGGTGCTGTCGTTCCTAAAATATATTTTACAAAAGGGAGGGAATTCCATGGTCATAGATATAATGAAAAGGAAAAAGGGAAAGTGATCTGGTATGCGGGTGGTTATATGGATTGGGATAATGTTATGAGCATCCATAAAGGTGTGGATGAGGTAGACCGGGGTCAGTATGATGAATCGGATGAGATAGAGTTTGCGACCGGAGCTTGTTTGCTTCTTCGCAAGCAAATGATTGATAAAATCGGGCTTTTTGACAGGAGATACTTTCTATATTATGAGGACGCTGAATTAAGCGCAAAAATCATACATAATAAATACAAAATTATGTATGCTCCCCGCGCCATCGTTTGGCACAATAACGCAGGGTCATCCGGCTCGGGTTCTGAACTTCATGATTATTATTTAACTCGCAATAGATTGATTTTCGGTGTTAAATACGCTCCACTCAAAACAAAGAGCGCGCTTATACGAGAGAGTTTCCGATTGTTACTCAATGGACGTAAATGGCAAAAAATAGGAGTCAAAGATTATTACTTAAAGAGATTTGGTAAAGGAAGTTTCCCCAAATGATTGATCATTTCACCGATATTGTTTTTCTGAAATCATTGGCAATAAACATTCTGCTAACCCCATATTTTCTTGCAAGTATTTATTGCGCTTTCTACATGCCCGGCAGGGTACTTTTTGGGAAATCACTTTTGCGTTTGACGAATAGTCCATTTGCGATTTTTATCCTTTCACTCACGCTTGGAATGGTTATTTGGGCATATCAAGGTGTTGTATTGGGATATTTACATTTACGATTTTTGACTTACATCTATCTTTTGATTTTCATAATCCTCTGGGTAAAAAAGCATAGAGTGGCATTTCTTAAAAAAGAAAATCTTTTTAGGCATATAAAAATTGATTTCTTTATTGTTGTAATTTTTTTACTTGGTATTTTCGGTCAGAATCTACCTTTTGTTGTTGGAGCATTTAATTTTTCTGATGGAATAAGGCTTTTTTCAGGTTCTGCTGATGACACGTTTTGGCATACGGGACTTATCGAGTCTTTAACGAGAACATTTCCACCGATAGAGCCCGGTATGAGCGGAGTAGTGGTTCATAATTACCACTATTGGTCAAATATGGTAATTGCGGAGCTTGTGAGGGTTTTTAAATTGCCACTTTTTGCAACGCAGTACCTTTTTATGGGAATTTTGATTTCTTTTTTGATTGGGAGTCTGGCATACATTTTTGGAAAATTTGTCAAGTTCGGGAAGTTTGGTTTGATAGTTATCATTTATCTTCAATATTTTTCCTCGGATGTTATATATCTTTTAACATTTATTGTCCGTCATGTCTTTATTTTTACAATCCATCCGCTTGAGGATGGAACGATGTTTCTTGAGAACACTCCACGGGCTTTTTCCTTTGTAGTTTTGTTTTTTGGTATTATCCTGATCAAAAAATGGTTGGAGAATTTCGACAGAAAGATCGGTCTATTTATTGTTCTGACATTCGGTTCTCTTATTGGATTCAAGGTTCATACAGGAGCGATGGCTCTATTCGGGATAGGAGTCATCCTGTTGTACCTTTTAGCTATCAGACGGTATAAAGATCTTTACTTGTTGGCAAGCTTTTTTATTTCTTTGGCGATTTATTTTCCTGTAAATGCAGGCGCAGGAGGAGCCATTTTCGTTCCTTTTGAAATGACTTCGCGAAATTTTGTAGTTCAGAATGGGCTCGGCCTGTCGTGGATGGAACTGGCAAGGAGGGTCTATTTACAATACTCAAATTATTTACAAGTATGGAGAATGGATTTAACAATGCTTGCAATTTATATCGTCTCACAATTCGGAATAAGAACAGTAGGTTTTTTGATTTTCAAGAAAACTATTCACGTGCTTACTCTTCCTTTCTGGACGATGTTGTATGGGGGTATCATTTTTGCATTTGCCTTTGGAGTTTTATTTATACAGCCGGTAGCACCTGCCGATATATTTAATTCTTTCCTTGCAGGAAGTTTTTTCCTCTCAATTATTGCTGCAGTCACCCTCAATAATTGGATTTCGGATAAGGCTGCTTTTATAAAAATAGCTTTTTTTATCCTCCTTATTTCCGTTACGATTCCCAGGTGGATCTACAAGACATCAATTGGCAATTTATATTTTAAAAAAACCTTGCCTATTATTCACTCTTACGAATTGGAAGCCGGTAAATACTTGGAGCATGAACCAGGCACTATCCTGGTATTTAATCATGGCCAGTGGGATAGCCATTTTTCCTATGTAAGTATTCTTGCCAGAAATAACACTTTTTTGTCAGGTCAGGTTATCATGAGTAGGCACGGAGTCGATCTTTCAGTGCGTTCGAAAATCGTTGAGAGCATTGAAAAAAGTAACAATGCAGTCCTTGTTAAAACAATGCTTACAGAAAACAGGATTTCCTACCTATACTTTTATGGTAGATATGGTTTAAGCGTGCCGGCGGAGAAAATAGACGCGAAAAAAGTTTTTAGTAACGGTACAATAGACATATACAAAGTGGGGATATGAAAAAGTATTTATTGTTAATTATTATTGCTCTGCTGCCTCTTGCAGGGCTTTTGCCGGGTGGGCTTCCTGTAACTCATGATGGAGTAGATCACGTTGCAAGGATTGCAAACTTTTATCGCGCGTTGTCTGAAGGTGTTGTTGTACCTCGCTGGGCAGAGCTTCTCAACTGGGGATATGGTCATCCAATATTGATGTTTTTGTATCCCTTTTCTTCATATACAGCTTCATTTTTTCACTTTATTGGTTTTTCGTATGTTGATTCATTGAAGATGATATTTGGATTGGGATATGTTGCGAGCGGAATTGCAATGTATCTATGGGCAAAGGAGCAGTTTGATCAGAATGTCGGGTTTGCAGCAGCTCTTCTTTATCTTTTTGCCCCCTATAGATTTGTTGATCTGTATGTCAGGGGAGCAATCGGAGAACATATGGCATTTATATTTCCACCTCTTGTTCTGTATTTTATGATTCGTTATTTTAGAAATGAATACAATAAAAAATCCTCAATAGATTTGATAGGAGTAAGTGTGAGTTTTGCATTATTGCTGCTTTCCCACAATGCGATCAGCCTTATGTTTATTCCAATTTTTATAATTTATGGTGTATATCTTTCAATCATTTCAAAAAAATATAATCACCTATTGATGGTCGGGATATTTTTTATTGCCGGATTTTTACTATCAGGATTTTTTACAATTCCTGCTTTTTTGGAAGGGAAATTTACGCTTCGTGATATTGTGACAGGAAATGAATACAGATCGCGTTTCATAGATAATCCGCTGAAATTTTTATATGGTGAGTGGAATTACGGAATAACCGGACAGTTCACTGTTCAGATCGGTATTGCTCAGATTGCAGGGTTATTGCTTTTGCCATTTCTATTTTTCAGGAAAAGTATTAAGAAGTCTCAAAAGATATTACTTTTCATTTTGTTGCTTGTATTACTATTTTCTCTATTTATTCAACTTTCAGTTTCAAATTTCGTGTACGAAATAGTTACAATATTTAAGAAATTCCAATTCCCTTGGCGATTTTTAAGTCTTACTGCTTTTGCCTCCGCTGTTCTTGCTGCGTGCCCCTTATTGTTATTGGAGAAGAAAAAAAGAGTATGGGGTGTCGTTATGATTGCAACGGTTCTTTTTGTTACAACCCTACCTTACTGGAAGGCCAAGGCGTATACGCAAAGTTCCGACTCATTTTACGAACAAATATATAACGGAACCACTGACACAGGAGAAAGCGCTCCGATTTGGTCGGTACGATTTATGGAGAAAAAACCGCAAGCGCCGATTGAAACAATTTCTGGAAAGGCCTTAATCCAACAAGTCAGTCGGACATCAACAAGTCACATATATACAATTATTGTTGATACAGAAAATGCGCGGTTGCGGGAAAATACACTTTACTTTCCCGGGTGGCACGCGAGAGTAAAAGGGAAAGATCTTCCGATACAATTCCAAGATCCTTCCGAACGGGGTTTAATAACCTTTGAATTACCAAAAGGAACGTATGATGTGGCGGTAGTTTTTGAAGATACAAAATTACGGCTTCTTTCAAATGTTCTTACCATTTTGACGGCACTTGCTCTTTTTGTATTTGGTGTTGTTGTATGGAGGAAAAATGAAAAAAAATAAAAATCAAAGAATCAACAAATTTGAAAAATGGATTTTTTTTGTCATTGCCTTGGCTTTTATATTTGCCCAATTTTTCTATTTGATAGTACAAAATCAGGGTAAATTTTTTGGAGGAGGATACGCAAATGAGTATAAAAATCTCAAGAATGCCTACTATTCTTCTCAATATGCTAAAAAAGATGGTGCGGGTATAATACCGGATGAAACATTTGAATCCTTCGCTGCGGGGGCATTTCTAAAAGGAATGAACCCAATTTTAATAGTTCATGATCATCCACCGCTGGGAAGATATTTGCTTTCTCTTTCGATTGTTTTTTTTGATAACGCTAGTACCTTAATTCTATTTTTCTTGTCATTGTCTTTTTTGGGAATATTTCTAATTTCATATTTTATAACAAAAAATATTTTTCTCAGTCTAATTCCGGTTGCAATTTTTGCCAATGAACCACTGACTCTGAATAAATTACTGTATGCTCCTCTCCCGGAGCCGGTGCAGCTGCCGTTTATTATTTTTGCGTTTTATTTTTTCTTTCTGGGAATAAAGAATCAGAAAAAAATCCTTCCATTCATTGTCACCTCTATACTTTTGGGATTTGTTATAAGTATCCGTTTCTTTGTTACCGGTGCTTTAATGGTGGTTGTGATGGGTAGTTATTTGCTTTTTTTCAAAAAGAGCATGAAGGAGCTCTTGATTTTCGGACTTACACTGCCACTCTCGCTCATCGTTTTGCTCCTTTCCTATACGAAGACTATCCAGGACGGATATTCTATAATTCAAATTTTTGGTGTGCAAAAGTATATACTTGCGTATCATAAATCGGCATTTACCAACGCTTTCTCCTTTTGGGATTTAATTTTATTCAACAGATGGCATACATGGTGGGGTGAGTACGAAATACTATCTGATCCGCAATGGAGGATATACTGGCCAATTGCGGTTGTTATCAGTAGCGCAACTGCAATTCTTGCTCTTGTTAAAAAAATTCAAATTACACAATACGAGATTATCTTAATCCTTTGGGTTGTTGGATATTCTCTAATGCTTTCGACAGGCTACACCTCGACAAGGTACTTTCTCCCACTTCTTCCATTTATATATATACTGTTAGTAACAGGTTTTGTAAGAATAGTAAAATTAATCCGTCATGATAAAGCAAATTAAGAACCATATCCATCCCATTTTATTAATTTTGCTATGGTTGCTGTTTATCTTCCCTGTTTTTTTAGGTAAAACCCCTTTCCCCTCGACTTATCAGGTTAATTTCTTTTCTCCATGGAGTTCATATCCCGGAATGGGAAGCCCGGTCAAGAACAATGCACAGCCGGATATAATCGGTCAAATATATCCTTGGCGTTATTTTTCGATCCAGGAATTAAAGCAGGGGAGATTGCCTCTGTGGAATCCATACAGTTTTGCGGGAACTCCACATGTCGCAAATTACCAGTCTGCTGCTTTTTTCCCGCTTAATATATTATTTTTTCTCCCAATAAAATTCATAGATGCTTGGAGTGCTCTGGTTCTTTTACAGCCATTGATGGCGGGATTATTCACCTATTTGTTGACGCGGAAATTAAAAATAAGTCCTTGGGGCAGTCTTATGTCAGCCGCTTCATTTATGTTTTGCGGTTTTTTAGTGTGTTGGCTCGGGTACGCAACATTGGGTTATGCAATTCTCCCGTTACCCCTTGCTATGTATTCCGTTTTAAGGTATGTCGAGGGGCAAAAACTGAGATGGATCATTCTATTATCACTAACATTTCCATTGTCTTATTTTGCAGGACATTTTCAAACAAGTCTTTATTTCACTTTTGGCATCGCGTCGTTCATTTGCTATCAAGCATTTATCTCAAAAGAAAAGAAAAGATACATTGCGGCAGGATTTTTTTCTATCATCGGATTATTTGTCGCAATGCCCCAAATTCTTCCGTCCTTGGAATTGTATTCACTTTCATATAGAAGTGGATTGTTTCAAAAATTTGAGGCGATACCCCTTCAATACCTGACTACTCTTTTCTCGCCCGATTTTTTTGGCAACCCGGTAACGAGGAACGATTGGTTTGGACACTATGCCGAGTGGAATGGATTTGCGGGGGTAACTGCCTTGTCTTTTGCCGTTTTTACCGTTCTTTTTTATAGAAATAGAAAGACGATGTATTTTATTTTGCTGGCAATACTTTCTTTACTTTTTGCTTTTGACACTCCAATCTTAAATTTACTTGTTGCACTCAAATTGCCGGTTATTTCAACCAGCGCAGCAAGCAGAATAATTGTGCTTTTCAGCTTTTCGATAGCGGTTCTCTCAGGGTTTGGACTGGACGCTGTCATAAAATCCGGCAGTAAGAAAAAGCAGATAGTGACTTGGAGTTTTACAATACTCGCCCTTTTTATTAGTCTTTTTCTTGCAGGGTTTCTTACGATCCATGAAGCAGACAAAACCTTAATAGCCAGAAAGAATAGTATTTTGCCCTTGTTAACGCTATTGATTCTAATAGGTTCGGTTGTATCGCGACTTTTTTTGAAAAATAAAAAGGCTTCATCACTAATCGTTTTGGTTCTAGTTTTTGTTTGTTTTTTTGAAATGCACCGATTTGCATCGAAGTGGCAAAATTTTGATCCCAAGAAGTTGGCTTATATAGACGTTCCTGTTGCTAATTTTTATAATGCTCAAAATCATTATGATAGGGCAATTGGAATGTCGGGTGGAGAGGACGCCGTGTACTACCAAATGCCGATACTCAGCGGGTACGACCCTCTTTACAAAGCTGAATATGGAGAATTTATGCAATATGTTGGAGCAGGAAAAATACTCCAGCCTGAAAGATCGGTTGTAAATATTCCCTTGAAGGGTAAATATACCCACCAAGCATTAGATTTTTTGGGTGTACATTATGTCGTACATAAATTTTCCGACGGTAATTTCCCGTGGGCATTTCCTTTTGCTGATTATCCGCTCCCTCAATTCACAAAAATTTACGACGATTCCCATTATCTCGTTTTTAGAAATAACAACGCTTTTGAACGGGCATTTGTTGTTTCCGATATTGAAAAACTTGCTCATCAGCAAATTCCTGAAGCGATGTTTGATGCAGATTTGAAAACAAAAGCATTCATTGAAGAATCCGTGCCTAGTCTTGATAGGAAGGCAAGCGGAAGTGCGGAGATCGAGCGCTATTTACCGACGAATATCATGATAAAAGCAAATACAACAGGAAAATTATTCCTCATTCTGACCGATAATTTCTATCCGGGATGGAAAGTAAAAGTAAATGGGGAAGTTGAAAAATTGTACAAAACTAACTATTCTTTCCGCGGAGTTGTAGTACCAAAAGGAGAAAGTAAGATAGAGTTTTATTATCAGCCTATGAGTTTTATGATAGGAATCTATATGGCACTGGTAGGTTTGATGAGTATGGTTGTATATTGGGTGCTAGGATATATGGGAGGGAAAAAATGAAAGGCATAACAGTGATAATTCCAACGAGGGACGATGGAGACGTAATTGCGGATGCAATCAGGTCTGTTAAGACGATTGCCGAAGAAGTATTGGTTGTTGACGCAAATAATGACAACAAAACGCATGATATTGCAGTAAAACTGGGTGCACGTGTTATCAAACATCATTTTAAAGATTTTTCAGATCAAAGAAATTATGCAATTCTCAATGCAACGACCCCTTGGGTTTTCTACCTTGATTCGGATGAGCGCGCTACGCCTGAATTTTGCAGTGAAATTCAAGAAGTGGTGGCACGGTACGATGAGGAAAGTAACATAGGTGGATTTTT
The DNA here is from genome assembly GCA_964589835.1 of uncultured Gammaproteobacteria bacterium. Classification (GTDB taxonomy): domain Bacteria; phylum Patescibacteriota; class Microgenomatia; order Levybacterales; family GWA1-39-11; genus JAUSNA01. The sequence goes on along the minus strand of CAZPUU010000001.1, from coordinate 18,826 downwards.
CATAAACAGAAAAACGTTTTATTTCGGACATGATTGGCATTTTGAGGACCGAGTGCAAAGGCTTTTTTACAGAAAAAAATTTATTGAATGGAAGGGAAAAGTTCACGAGACACCGCATATTAAAGGTGAGTATGGAGTAATTGCGTCTCCTGTGCTGCATTTTACTCATCGAAACCTTTCACAGATGGTGAGAAAAACAAACGAATGGTCCGAATATGAGGCAAAGTTACGATTTGAGTCTTCTCACCCTCCCATTGTGGCATGGAGATTTATAAGGGTTATGACAAGTGAATTCGTCAATTCTTATATAAAAAACAAAGGGTATAAAAATGGCACCTACGGATTAATTGAGGCAATATATCAAGCTTTTTCTATATTTATCACGTATGCGAAATTGTGGGAAATGCAGCAAAAAAAGAATTAAGTCTTCTTTCTGACGAACCATGATTTAACTTCCTGAATCGTAAGCCTTTTTTTCGCAAACCAGAATAGGTATATAAGTTCGGCTACACCTAAATCATTAAAAGGTATCAGTATAAAAAGAGTGATGAACCAATTCCTCTGCTTGAATTGCGAAGAACGCCACAGCGCGACAGCTTTTATTGCAAGCTGAAGGACCGAAACAGCAATGATGAGTGCGATGATATATGGTGCGGGTTGTGTGCCTGATTGCATTTTTTTACTGTATCATACTTTCTAATATCTTGCTATAGCGCGACTTTGCGATAATTATTGTAAAATAAAGACGAGACATGAATATCGGAATTTATTCCCCATATCTGGATACCCTTACCGGTGGTGAGAAATATATTTTTACCGCTGCTTCATGCCTTTCAATGGAGCATTCGGTAACTATTTTCTGGGACGACCCGTCGATAGTAGAAAAAGCATCTGAAAAATTTGCTCTTGACTTAGAAAAGGTGCGTGTGGTTCCGAATATTTTCAACAGCTCAACCGGTCTTTTCCATCGTATCATCAAAACTTTTAATTACGATAGGATTTTTTATCTGTCGGATGGCAGTATTCCTCTTGTCGGTGCGAGAAAATTATTGGTTCATTTTCAATTTCCTGTAGAATGGGTGAATACGAACAGTTTTCCATTCTTATTCAAAAAATCAAGAATTTCAAGGATAATATGTAATTCCCATTTCACAAAATCTTTCATAGACCGCAAATTCAATGTAAATAGCGATGTTTTGTATCCTCCTGTAAGTACAAGCACTTCAACACAAGAGAAGAAGGATAATCTTATACTAACGGTTGGAAGATTTAGCACCATTAGTAACGGTACCGATTTTAAAAAACTGGGAATGCTGGTCTCAGCATTCAAAAAATTCAAGAAAAAAAGGCTAAAAGGGTGGAAAATGGCGGTTGTAACGAGCGTTATGCCCGATCAGGAGGACGAATTTAAAGAATTTGAAAGCTCAATAAAAAGTCAGCATATTACGATTTATAAAAATGCCCGCTACGAACAGATCATCAAACTTTATTCTTCCGCAAAGATTTATTGGCACGCAGCCGGATTTAAGGAAAATCTGAATATCCATCCCGAACGGGCAGAACATTTTGGTATCTCCACCGCTGAGGCTATGTCATACGGAGCTGTACCAGTTGTGATAAATGCAGGTGGACAGCCGGAGATCGTAAGAGATACTGATAACGGGTTTTTATGGGAGACCGAGGAAGAACTATTGGAAAAAACTCACAGGCTCGCAGTTGACAGGGAGCTTTTTAATGCTGTTTCTGTCCGTGCAGTTGAGTCATCTCAACGATTTACCGAGGAACGTTTTTGTGAAGAGCTGAATCACATAATATGGTAGAAAAAATTAGGAAGCACGCTGCAATTCTTATTTTTTTGTGTGCAATTATTTTCTTTTATTCTCCTTTCTTTTTTTCGGTATTAAGGGGAGATGTTAGGATTCCACTTCCAACAGACACAATAGTCGGACTGTACCATCCTTACAGAGATTTCAATTCTCATAATTATCCGAGAGGCATTCCTTTCAAGAATTTTCTGATAACCGATCCGGTCAGACAAACGTATGTTTGGAAAGAGTTGGTGTTTGATGGGTGGAAAAATCTGAAAATTCCTTCTTGGAATCCGTACGAAATGACAGGAAAACCGTTAATCTCCAATTTTCAATCCGGCGCATTTTATCCCCTGAACATATTGTTATTTTTTGGTTCATTTGAAATTGTGTGGTCTGTCTTGATCGTTTTGCAAACTTTACTTCTGGGAGTATTTACCTATCTTTACCTTCGGAATTTAAAACTGGATACAGTGCCTTCAGTGATTGGATCTGCAGCATTTACGTTTTCAGGATTTTCGATATCTTGGCTTGAGTGGGGGAATGTGATCCATACGGCGTTGTGGTTACCGCTTGCGCTGCTTGCAATTGACAAATTTTTTGCCGAGGTGAAAAATAGAAAATTTCTTTTTGGAAAAGTATCCATGCAACTCGTATGGTTGCTTGTATTTACCGCGTCATTGATAGCGAGTTTTCTTGCAGGCCATCTTCAGATATTTTTCTATTTATATATCACAACAACTGCATATTTTGTACTACGCCTGACGGAAAGAAAATTAAATCCAAGAACTCTTTTATTTTTTGTGCTGGCAAATGCTCTTTTTATCCTTGCCACAATTTTCCAGTGGTTGCCAACACTTACCTTTATCACTCATTCCGCCAGAGGTATTGATCAGAATCTCATCGAGTCTGCCGGGTGGTTCTTGCCATACCGGCATCTTATTCAATTTCTAGCTCCTGACTTCTTTGGAAACCCCGCGACATTGAATTATTGGGGAACCTGGAATTATGGTGAATTGACAGGTTACATAGGAATAATGCCTCTAATTTTTGCGCTATGTGCATATTATAAGAGGAGTAGAACCGTCTATTTTTTCACTTTTATTTTGCTACTTTCTCTTCTTTTTGGACTCCCGACAATTGTTGGTAAAGTTCCGTTCTTGCTACATCTTCCGCTATTGTCAACAGCTCAGCCTACACGTCTTGTCTTTTTGATTGTGTTTTCTCTTTGTGTTCTCTCAGCATTCGGAGCGTCGTATGTTCTGAAAAAAAGCACTTTATCTATAAGAACAGTTCTTCCGTTATTTATAACGGGAGGAATTTTTAGTCTCTTGTGGATAATTGTACTTTTGGGATCCCATTCGTTTTTTGAATCTTCTGAGAATATATTAGTTGCCCAAAGAAATTTGATATTTCCGACAATCATTTTTATTCTCGTTTGCATACTTTTAATTGCCGGCATTATCATGAAAAAACAAAAAACAAAGGAGGCAATAGCAATACTTGTGATACTTCTTGTGCTATTTGACCTTCTGAGGTTTTCTCAAAAATTTACAACTTTTGGATCAACAAAATATTTGTATCCGGAAACGTCGACGTTAAAGCTTTTACAGCAAGATAAAGGGGTTTTCCGGGTTGCTGTTTTGGATAGAAGAATCATGCCACCGAATTTTTTCACCCACTACAAAATTCAGACGATAGAGGGATACGATCCGTTGTATCTTAAGTCATACGCCGAATTTATTGTGGCGCTTGAGCGTAACAAACCGGATATTTCTCCGCCGTATGGGTTCAATAGAATAATAACTCCTCATAATTATGATTCACAGTTATTTGATTTCTTAAATACGAAATACGTACTCTCTTTTGAGGAGTTGTCGTCGCCAAAACTCATGAAAATACACGAAGAGGGGGAAACAAAAATCTATAGGAATACCCTTGCTTTTGAGAGGGCGTATTTTGTTAATAAAGTCGTGTATAGTAAAAATCCGGTGCAAGCCATTTTTACGAATAACCTGAAAGAGGCGGCAATTATCGGGAGTGATAAAGATTTTGAGAGAGTAGTGTCTGTTGGAAGAGTTGAAATTACTAAATATACAGATGATGAGGTTTTTCTATCAACAATGAATGAGGGAGACGGCTTTTTGGTCTTGTCGGATGCGTTTTATCCCACATGGAAAGTTTTTGTTGATGGAGTTGAGGGTAAAATTATACAAACAAATCTTTCCTTCCGCGGGGTATTTATTCCAAATGGCCGGCACACTATAATTTTTAAGAACAACCTTTTTTAAATGAAAATCGATATTATTATTCCCAACTACAACGGATCTCATTTAATCGAGAAGAACATAAAGTCTGTATTGGAAAGTATCGTGTCCTATGATTCTTCTGTGATCATAGTTGATGATGGTTCGATGCCGACAGACAAGGAGTATCTTCGAAATGTTATTACGGGATTGCACGACAAAAGAATTCAGCTGCACGAGCATAAAAAAAACAAAGGGTTTTCTTCTGCGGTCAATACAGGAGTAAAAATGTCGCTTGCTGACTTTGTAGTACTTCTAAACAGCGATGTAGTGCCAAAACGGGATTTTCTCAAGTCTCCTATATCCAAGTTAAGTCGTGATGATAAATTGTTTGCCGTTGGATGCATGGATGAAAGCATCGAGGGGGAAAAGAAGATCTTTCGGGGAAGGGGAGTTGCCCGTTGGGAAAAGGGGATGCTCCTTCATTCACGTGGAGAAGTGAATCGCCCCGATACCTTCTGGGTATCCGGGGGGAGCAGTGTTTTTAGGCGAAGTATGTATGAGGATCTCGGAGGAATGGATGAGATATATAACCCTTTTTATTGGGAAGACATAGATCTTTCATACCGCGCACAGAAATCCGGGTACACGATTCTTTTTGATAGAGATTCAGAAGTTACTCATTTTCATGAGAAGGGGGCAATAATGACTAATTTTACATCTTCGCAAGTAACCACAACTGCCTATAGAAACCAATTTGTATTTATATGGAAAAATATCTCAACATCACATTTGCTCGTTGATCATTTTTTGCATCTTCCTATTCATGTTTTTGGTGCATTTAAGCGCGGTGATTTTAATTTAGTGAAAGGATTATTTCTTGCCATAGCATTGTTACCTGCTATAATGAATAAAAGAAAAAAGCAAGGAAAATCTTATAAGATTTCCGATTTAGAAATTATTAAAAAAATCTCATGACAGCCTCAAAACCCCTTCTTTCGATTGTGATTCCCGTATACAATGAAGAGAAAACCATTAAAGATGTTTTGGGTGCAGTTTCAAAAGTGACAATTCCCAAATTTGAAAAGGAAATTCTTGTGGTTGACGATGGTTCTACCGACAAAACTCAAAAAATGATAAAAGAATTTATCTCAAAAGAGGGTAAGATAAAATTTATCATTCACGAGAGAAATAAAGGAAAAGGAGCTGCTGTCATCACGGGAATTTCAGAAGCAAAAGGGGACTACATTGTTATACAGGATGCCGACCTTGAGTATAATCCTCAAGATATCATAAGGTTAGTTGCGGGTATCAAGGATTTCAACAAAGATGTGATATATGGTTCAAGGCTTCGGAGATTGCCTCATTTTGGGCGCGAGGAAAAGACGTTCCGATTCATCCTTCACTATTTGGGGAATAAATTCTTAAGTTTGTTAACGAGCGTTTTGTATGGAAAATGGGTAACGGATATGGAGACTTGCTACAAGTTGTTTCCCAGGAAAGCTGCGCTAGAATTAAAGCTCAATGCCCGTGGATTTGAGTTGGAGCCCGAATTGACAGCGAAACTTTTGAAAAGAAAGCTTAATTTGATAGAAATTCCGATTACGACTACACCCCGTGGATATAATGAGGGGAAAAAATTGAATACATTCCGTGACGGATTTAAGGCAGTATCAACTCTGGTTAAATATAGATTTTCATCATGAAAAATATGCGCCTTTCGCTTTCGAGTGTAGTATTGGCAGCGCTTATTGTGCCAATCGTTATGACCTACCAGATATTTCCGGGAGACACGAATTTCATCCAATTCGGCCTTATTTTCTTATGCCTCTTTCTTACATTTCTTTTGGATGTGGTGAAGCTTTCTGAAAACAGGTATTATTTTTACAAAAATATTCTTTTCTGGTCAATTCTCGCACTTGCCGTTGGCGGCGCTTTTGTATCTGCAATTGTTGTTCGGCACAAGGTTGCCCCTGTTTTTCAAATTCACGATATTATCTTGCAGCTTGAAGCTGCCATCCGGTTCTTTTTGGATGGCATCAATCCTTGGGCCGCGACTTATCACAATACATTCATGGCAGCTTGGCATTACAGTGAAACGTCGGTTAATCCGGCGCTTTATCATTTTGTGATGATGCCGTTCTATCTGCTGTTTTCTTTGCCTTTTTACTATATTTCAAATCATACAATCGGATATTTCGATGGCAGAATTCCACTATTTTTTCTTTATTTATCACTACTCATAATGGCATTTCGTATCGTTCGGGATCGGGAGCAAAAGATATTGTTCACGACACTTTTGGCGCTTAACCCTGCCATGTTCTCGTACACCCTCGAGGGAAGGTCCGATGTATTCATGTTCGCCTTTTTATTCGGCGGTCTTGTCCTCCTGGCAAAAAAAAGATTTACCATGTCGGGAATTCTTGTAGGTCTTGCATTTGTTGTAAAACAGTCTATTTGGCCGATTTTGCCGTTGTATTTTGCTTATCTTTATTTCATATCCGATAATATTAAAATCACTGCAAAAAGATTGGCGTCCTTCGTTGTGACGTGTGTAATTTTTAGCGTTCCTTTTTTTCTTTGGAATCCGGAGGCGTTTTTGAATAGTACTGTTTTTTATCTTTCCGGTAATACCCTTCACAGTTATCCCATTTCAGGCTATGGACTCGGGAGCCTCTTGCACCAACTTGGAGTTATTAAAGACCTGAACGCACCGTACCCTTTTATATTTTGGCAGGTGCTTGTTGTAACACCACTATTGATCGCGATTCTTGCACTGTTGAGAAAACACCCAAGCATCAGGATGTTGCTATTTACCTATGGATTGCTTGCTTTTGTTTATTGGTATATGTCACGCTACTTTAACAATAGCCATATGGGTTATCTCACAATGGTTTTTTTAGTTGCGTATTTCTGGCCGGAAGAAAGAACCTCGAAATAACACATGTACAACATAATTTCCGTTGAATTTCTATTTCTACTTTTGTATTCTTTTGCAGCAACAATTCTTGCTGTATTTATTCCGGGCAATGTTGTTCTAAGGCTTACCGCTATAAAATTTCCACCTGTTGTTCTTTTCGCCCTTTCATTCGTTGTAGGAGCTGCATTCTGGGTATCTCAAGGGTTTGTATTCGGCTTTTTGCATATACGGTTTCTTACGTATCTTTACATCTTGGCTATGGTAATAATTTCAATTCGTCAACTGAGAGGTGTAAAAATCAGGTTATTACCCGAAAAAAAGCTTTTGCTTCCGCTTATTATTATCGCGATAGGTTCCCTCATGCAAATTTCGTTCGGAATACTCACCGGCGTTCTGGGACCTAAAGGTATCTCGCTTTGCTGTGTAGATGTGAGTGATAATTTATATTTCCTTGCATTAAGTTCCGAAATTGTAAAAAATATACCTCCTTTCGAACCCGGTCTTTATGGGGTAATTGTAAAAAATTATCATTATCTTTCAAATATATTCACAGCAGAGTTAAGCAGGGTATTTGTAATTCCTCTAAATATTCTTCAGTACCAATTCTCATCAATTTATCTCCCCGTAATGCTTGGGCTGACAGTGCTGTCGTTCGGGCTTACCGTTACAAAAAAAATACGTTATTCTCTGTGGTTGTTATTTTTTATCTATTTTGGGGGGGATTTTATTTGGTTGTTAATGGTAATTCTTCAAAAAGGGACGAATTATTTCAGTATGGGTTCGTTGGAGGATGGTACGAAATTTTTAAGTAACCCTCCACGAGCATTTGCACTGGTCCAATTCTTTGGAGGATTGAGCTTACTCCAATATTGGCTGCTAAATAAGAAGAACTTTTTACTTATTTTTTTAATCGGCATTGTGATAGGTACTCTCATTGGTTTTAAGGTGTATGTTGGTATTTTTGCTTTGCTCGGAGTAGGTGTTCTTTCACTTTTTTGGATTGTGAAACGTGAATTTAAAAATCTTCTTCTGAGTGCAAGCTGTTTTTTGGTAGCGCTCATTTTCTATTTACCGGTCAACAGTGGAGCCGGAGGATTGTACTTTACTTCTTTTTGGTTTTTTGAGAACTTCATTGTCCAGCCCTACCTTCAGCTCGAGCGGCTCGAACTTGCCAGGCGGGTTTTTTTGGATGACAACAAGTATTTCAAGGCATTCTTTTTTGAAATTCTTTATTTTTGCATTGTAGTATTTTCACTTTTTGGAACGAAATTAATCGGACTTATCCAATCGAGAAAAACTATTCATATGTTCCTGCCGGAACTACATGTTTTTCTTATTGCAGGAATTATTCCGAGCCTTATTGTGGGATTTTTCTTTCAGCAAACATCGGGCGGTTCGAATACGTTTAATTTTACAGTCAACGTTTTTATTGTAGGAAGTATTTATACAGCAGCAACCGCTTTTTGGCTTACCTCTTTTAATAAAAAGATTTCAGTAACAGTTGCACTTGTTATTATCGGTCTTACAATACCAAGAGTCGTCCAGGAAACAAAGCTTAATATCGAGAGGCTTTTGAATCATAAAGCCGAGTTGATAACGACAAATCAATACAATGCATTTAATTTTCTCAAAACTCAAAAGAAAGGTTTGACGCTTATCGATCACAAATATTTTATTCTTGATCAGAAAAGTCCATATATACATTATTTTAGTCAGCAGCCAATGTATCTATCGGGTACGCAAATTCTTGCGAGTCACGGAGTTGCTACGGATGAGAAGGAGGCAATTCAGTCGCAGATCTTGACGGGCACAACAAGTGAAGCTGTTCTGGCAATCAAAAAAAGTAATATTTCTTACATAATTCTTGGAAAAAGTGCGGGCATCGCTTCGACTGAGTCAGCCCAATTCTTGGATACAATCTACAAAAATAAAGAGGTAAAAATCCTCAAAGTGAATTCTCAAAAAATTGATAGAATAATAAATAAGAATGAATAAATTAACCGGGAAAAGAGCATTTTTGTTAGGAGTGATTCTGGTTATCGGATTTCTGCTCCGTTTTATATTTCTGTCAACTAATCCCCCCGCAATGCACGCAGACGAAGCAGATACGGGATACACCGCGCTCACTCTTATTGAGACGGGTATGGATCCATATGGAAACGCATGGCCGCTTCATTTTCAAGATCAGGCGAATAATTACCGCCCGCCACTTTACACCTATAGTGTAATTCCCTTTGTTCTGTTGTTCGGGTTAAATCCGGTAACTGAGCGCTTTCCTTCTGTGGTTTTCGGGACTCTTCTTATCCTTTGCGTCTATTTTCTTGCAAAAAAATTATTGTTGAGGGATGATGTTGCAATTATTGCGGCATTTCTGACCGCTATAAATCCATGGTCGATACATCTCTCCAGGACCGGTCTTGAGGTGCAACTCTCGTGTCTGTTAGTTGCTTCCGGGATATTGTTTTTTGAATTGAGTAAAGAACGGAAATATTTCTTGATTATTTCGTCTGTTGCTTTTTCTCTTTCCCTTTTCTCATATCATCCCGCAAAAATAGTGACCCCACTGATACTCTTAGTCTTATTTCTCAGCAATTTTAAGAGGATTTTTGCGATGAAAATTTTTATGTCAGTCTCAATCCTTTTATTTGCGGTGTCGTGTAGTGTTGTTGCTTATCTTGCACTTAATGGCGAAGGTGCGTCAGAATTTCACAATGTCAGCATATTTAACAACGCAAGAGCCAAAAGGATTGTTGATATGCAAAGGACAAATTCATTAGTACCCCTTTCAATTTCGGGTATATTCAGCAACAAGGCGACCTACTACATTCGGGAATTCACGAATATTTATATCAATCCACTATCTTTGAATTATCTATTTGTGAACGGGGAAAACAATCTGGATAAAGGAATTGGAAATTATGGACAGTATCATTTATTTGAACTACCTGCATTCATCGTAGGATTATTTGCGCTATGGCGAAAACACCGGAAAGCTCTTTTTCTATTGGCAGGTTGGATGGCTCTTGGTCTTATACCAGGAGCAATAACCATGAACGGCAACTACGCCTACAGAGATGTAAATGCATTGGTCCCCCCTCTATTAATAAGTGCATTCGGTTTTTTTGTAATGTATTCGTATTTCAAGAGACAAACACCGATTATAGTATCATTTTTTGTTATTTCATCGATTCTTTTTGCTTACTTTTTTTATAACTATTACTTTTCGTATCCAATATATTCAAGAGACTGGTGGGGATACTCCCAAAAAGAGGCGCTTTACTATGCCGCAAAAAAAGATTCACCGGTAATAATTCACGGAGGGCCGGACTGGGCAATTTTATATGCTTTTTACAACATAGTTGATCCGCAAAAATTCCAATCTGCATACAGAAAAAGCGTACAATTGAATGAGGGATACATCAATCTCGACAATCTATACATAGGTAACTTAATTAAAGAGAAAGGAGATCTTGACTATCTGGAAACCTTGCCGCAGGAGGCGCTAGTAATCGTCCCGGGTGGATATATTGATGCAGAGCCGATAGTCAAATTTATGGCAGCCGACGGAGGAACAAGTTTAAGCGTTTATGTTAAAAAGAAATAACATATTATTACTTGCGATTATTATTATAGCCGCTATTCTTAGATTTCTTTTGATTGGAAATCTTCCTCCTTCACTGACGTGGGATGAGGCTGCCTGGGGTTACAACTCATATACTCTAGGTATTGATTTGAAAGATGAGTTCGGGAAATTGTTACCTCTAACATTTATTGAGTCTTTTGGTGATTTTAAGCCTCCTTTATATGCGTATCTTGGTGTTATACCTGTCAAATTTTTTGGTTTGACAGAATTTGCTACAAGGTTTCCATCTGCTTTTTTTGGAACCTTAAGCGTGTTTTTAACGTATTTTTTGGTTAAAGAAATATTCAAAAAAAATTCCATCGCACTCATTTCCACATTTCTACTCGCCATTTCTCCATGGCATATCATGCTTTCAAGGGCTGCATTTGAAGCAAATGTTGCTCACTTTTTTATTCTCTTAGGTCTTTTATTGTTCTTTATAGCCATTCGAAAAAATCCAAAATATTTCATTTTTTCGGCTCTTTCGTTTGTTCTTTCCATGTATACCTTCAACAGTGCCAGAATAGTTGTTCCTTTGCTCGTTATTTGTTTGAGTATCATTTTCCGCAAAAAATTAGTAAAAGAATTGAGATATGCTCTTGCGGCTCTGGCTGTTGGTTTTCTCGTTTTTCTGCCATTGTTATTATTTATTAATACACCCCAAGCAAAATTACGGTTTGAGGAAGTGAACATTTTTTCGGATATTGGACTGATCAACAGAACGAATCAGGAAGTTACAAATGACAATAATTCTTTATTTTCAAAAGTAATTCATAATCGCAGGTTTACGTATGGGGTAGAGTATCTAAGGCATTATTTTGACAATCTAACGCCACAATTCCTTTTTGTTAAAGGAGACGGGAATCCAAAATTTTCAATTCAGGACATCGGGCAATTATATATGTGGGAGATACCGTTTTTGGTAATCGGTATCTTAACGCTTTTTAGAAAGAGAGAAGGTTACTGGTGGATCGTTCCCACCATTATTATTATCGGAATAATTCCGGCCGGATTTGCCCGTGAAACTCCGCATGCACTCAGGGTAGAAAACGTATTGCCTGCATTTCAGATACTGACTGCGATTGGAATAATCACCTCCTTCAAGTTGATCCCAAAAAAATTATTTATGCATGCTTGTATTTTAATAGGGATTATTATTTTTCTTCAGTTCGGGTATTTTATTCATAATTATTTAGCACACTATTCGCGTCAGTTTTCCGGTGAGTGGCAGTACGGATATAAAGAATCAGTTGCGTATGTCGCCGGCCAACAAAAAAATTACAAAGATATTTATGTTACCGAATCACTCGGGAGACCGTATATTTACTATCTTTTCTATTTAAAATACAAACCTCAAGACTTTAGAAGAGAGGCTAATATTTACCGCGAACCTTTGGGATTTGTCCATGTCAATAAATTTTCGAACATCAATTTTACTGCAAAAATCAGTGATATACGAAAGGAAAACTCACTTTATATAGCAAAGCCCGATGAAAAGCCCGAGGGTGCAAGTGTTTTAAGAGAATTCCGTTTGCTTAACGGTAAAGTTACTCTTGTCGCGTATACCTTATGAAAATACTAACAAAACCTATTTTTGCACTTCTCTTTATAGTTGTTCTTGCGGTTCTTTTGAGAGGTTATCAACTGGGAAGTGTCCCGCAAAGTATCAACTGGGACGAGGCATCGCTTGGTTACAATGCATATTCGATACTTATGACGGGCAGGGATGAATACGGGAAATTGTTACCGGTAGTGTTGCAGTCCTTTGACGATTATAAGCCGGCATTGTATGTTTATTTTGCAATTCCTTTTGTGGCTGTTCTTGGTTTGACAGAGCAGGCGGTGCGTTTACCTTCGATGTTGGCAGGAATCAGCGCTGTGGTTATCGTGTATTTTCTAGTGTTGGAGCTTTTGGGATCTTCGAGAATCAGAATCCTGAAAAAAGAAATACCGACTACTATTGTTGCACTCGTGTGTGCATTTTTGCTTTCAATATCTCCATGGCATATTCAATTCTCAAGAGTTGCGTATGAGTCAAATGTGGGTCTTACTCTTAATTTGCTAGCGTTTCTTTTATTTCTGAAAGGTATTAAAAAACACTATTTATTGCCATTTTCGTTTTTCATAGCAGCTGCAAATGTTCATATGTATCAAAGTGAAAGAGTTTTTTCTCCTTTGCTTATGATTTTGTTGTCCGCAATCTTTTACAAAAGCATTCTTAAAATTAAAAAGTGGATATTATTCTCGGGAATTGTTGCTATTATCACGGCATTACCATTGTTGATTTACATTGCAACAAATAGCAATGCTCTGATGAGGGCAAAAGGAGTCAGTGTATTTTCTCAACAATCAGTTGTTGAGGGATCTGCCGAAAAGCTTTTGAATGATGAGAAAACAGGGTACGCGTTAGGTAAGGTAATAGATAACCGGAGAGTCGAATTTGCCAAGGCAACAGTTGCAGGGTACATCTCGCATTTTGATCCTAACTGGTTATTTATTACTGGAGATTTGGCAAGGCATCATGCGCCATTTATGGGTCTTTTATATATATTTGAGCTACCGTTTTTACTTCTCGGGATTTATTTATTTACTTATCTGAAGATTGATCGACGTTATAAACTCGCATTTTTTGGATACTTTTTATTGGTTCCCGTTCCCGCATCTATTACAAGCGGCGTGCCGCACGCAGTGAGAACGCTTAATTTTGCCTGGACATGGGAATTATTTATCTCGATTGGTTTGGTTGCGGCTTGTATTTTTGTTTTCGAGAAGAGGCAAAAGCTGCAATCTTTGGGACTGAGATGCATTGCTCTTGTGTATGTGTTGCTTGCACTAATCAATTTTTTGTATTTTCTAAATCAATATTTTGTTCAATTAAATTATTACAATGCTCAAGACTGGTTATACGGATACAAGCAGGCTATTGCGTCCGTTAATTCGGTTAGAAATGAATATGATCAGGTTGTTGTTGAGAATCAGGTTCCATTCGACCAGTCATATATGTTTTTTCTTTTTTATCTCCGTGTTGATCCTTCTTATTATCAAAGTCTTGGGGGAACGAAAAGCGGAGGATTTAAGGAGGAGCATAAAGGTTTTTACAATTTCAAATTCAGATCGGTCGCTGAGGTATCAGATGGGGGTAAAATTTTACTAATGGGTAGACCAAGAGACTTGAACGAGAAGTCCGGGCGTAGAAATGTGATCTATTATCCTGACGGGAATGAGGCGATTGTTATTGCAGAAAAATGAAAAAAATAATAATCAAACTGACAACTATAATCCTCATTTTACTCATAGGTATCGGTGTTGTCGCGCGTTCCGTCGAGGTTATAAATAAAAATTATCTTTGGGGGTTTGACCACGGACGCGAATATCTCATGGTGCGTGACATAATTGAGAATAAAAATCCGATACTTATCGGAACACCGCTTGGGGCAGGGTCCGCGGGTATACAGGGAATATTTCATGGACCTGGGTATTACTACCTTTTAACTATTCCGTATATTTTATTTGGGGGAGACCCATACGGTGGGCTTTTACTGATGTATACCTACGGGGTAAGTGCACTAGTTGTTTTTTACCTGCTGTCGAGGAAAATATTTCCACGTCTGGGAGCGCTCCTTGCTACCGCTTTTATTTCGTTATCGCCTGAGATTATTGCTCAATCCCGCTCTTTGTGGAGTCCTCATCCTTCGACTTTATTCATTGTTCTTTGCTTTTATTTTACCTATCTTTTTTTATCGGCTAAGGACAAGAAAATGCTATTTATATTTCTTTCAGCATTTTTTGGAGGTTTTATTTATAACTTTGAATTTGCAATTGCTATACCCATAACTCTTTCTCTTATTTTTCTTTCGATTTTTACATTTAAGAAAACGATAAAGCCTTACATGTTTCTTATCGGCGGATTTATAGCTGCATATCTTCCGATGATGCTATTTGAAGTGCGTCACAATTTCATGGCCGTTAATGGGATACTGAAATACCTTACAACTCACGAAACGGGAAAAAATAAAACAACATTTGTTGCCAATTCTATAGATCATTTCTGGTCGTTTTTATATAATGTCGGAAATACTTTTCCTGCCCAATCCGTCATACCTGCACTGATTATATTCGCCCTTATTGCTATCCCTTTTGTTTATTTGGTAAGAAATGAAAAAGCCCCAAAGAAAACCTTTTTTATCTGGTTATCATCGTTGCCGATTATTACTTTTTTTGTTTTGTCTTTTTTGAGAAACACTGTTTATCATTATTATCTCTATCATCTCAATGTTGTTTATATATTCCTTTTTGCTTATGTAATCGTAGGACTATATAAGATCAAAAAAATGAGAGTAATATTTTACTTATACTGCATTGTCGTAGCTTTTTTCTTTATTTCCACCATTCCAAAAAATACGGCTATGATTACGTATGACATCGCAGATTATGGCGGTGACGCAAAGATCAAGGGTAAAACGGATGCCATAGATTTTATATATAAAGATGCAAAAGGGGAAAAATTCGGATTGCTGATTTTTACACCCCCTGTCTACACATATCCTTATGATTATTTAATTGAATGGTATGGCGTGAAAAAATACGGGTACAAACCACACAAAGACAAGAAAGGAACATTTTATTTATTAATGGAGGTAGATGGGTCAAAACCGTGGAGTTATAGGGGCTGGATGGAAACGGTAGTGAAAGACGGAGAAGTTGTGTTTGAAAAAAGACTGACGAGTGGAATTATCATCCAAAAAAGAATAATGAAATGAATAAAAAATTGAATAAGATTGTAAAAAAATATTTTAAAAACAATATGCTTTTCAGCATTTTTTGTGGGCTATTTATTCTTCTGGTAATAACCCGATTTGTTGAACCGGAGACGAAAAGTGGGTTTGGATATGATCAGGTAGACAACGCATGGGCAGTTAAGAATATTGTTATCGACGGGAAGCTTCCAATTGTAGGGATGCAAGCAAAAGGGAATACGGGATTTTATATCGGCCCGTACTACTACTACCTATTGGTACCATTTTATCTCATAACCGGTATGGATCCGATCGCCTCTCCAATTGTTGCCGGTTTGACTGCAATATTTACTTTCTTTGTGGTGTTTTTTGTTGTAAGAAGTATTTTTAATGAAAAAGTAGCTTTGGCTGCGGTATTTATCAATACCGTATCAGCTTACATTTTTGAATTGGACCGCGTGCAATGGCCTGTTAATTTTATCGTTCCAATTTCTTTACTATTTTTTCTAAGTATCTATAAAATTTGCATGGGAAAAATGAAATACTTTTTCTTACTCGCTGCTGCTTTTGGGTTTTCTCTTCATATTCATTTTACATCCATATTTTATATTGTACTTTTTCTGCTTGCACTGCCTTTCATTCCCCGCAAAAAAGAGACGTTAAAGTACGGTTTGTACTCTCTGCCTGTGCTCTTGGTATTTATAGCTCCAATTGCAATTTCTTATCTGCAAACCAAAACAGGCGGTAACGCGACGAGCTACTTGGGGAGTACATTCCATGGATTTCATTTAAGAAGGTTTATACAGATCATCGGAGATGGGTTTATTGAATTTAACTCCATATTGAGATTTCCATACGCACTTTATTTTTCGGTAGGTTCATTTATCGCCTTTTTGTATTTAATTTTCTCTAAGAGAAAAAAGGAATACCTTTTGATTGGATATCTTTCGATAATTTGGGTCTTAGTGCCATGGCTTGCCTTTTCTACTTACTCGGGTGAAATTACAAATTATTATTTTGCAATAAGCCGTCCGGTTGCTGTTATGGTTTTTGCATATTTAATTGTTCAAATTTTTTCAATTAATAAATTACTTGTAAAAGCCGTAATTGTAATTTTTCTGGGCTATTATGCTTTTGTGAATCTGTATCATTTCACTGAGATGGGTCCTATGGGTCTGTCTGCGCACAGAAAGGCCGTCTCTCAGAAAATAGAAGCTCATCAAAAAGTCGAATTTGTACAAGGAGATCCGCAGTCATATATATACTATCTCTATCAACTGAAGAATAAAAATAGCAAGAAATGAATCTATTGCGAAAGAAGAATCCATAAGATACTATTAAATCTTGAGCATTTTGAGGGAAAAACTATGAAAAAAATATTAGTAACGGGAGGGGCAGGATTTGTCGGTACACACCTTATTTCGAAACTACTGATGGAAAAGGGTTCTCGAATTGTTGTATTTGATAAATTGGATATATATCCGGACAAAACAATCGCAAAAGATATCATTTATCAAAAAGGGAATATTATTAATAAGGAAGATATTAAAAATCTATTTGATAAATATGGTCCTTTTGAGGATATTTATCATCTTGCTGCCGAAATGCCAAATAAATTAGCCGATGAGAAGTTAATGTTTGCGACGAATGTCGATGGAACATCTTATCTTGCAGAACAAGCCGTAAAGTCGAAAGCAAAATCGATTATTTTTACCTCAAGCAATGTGACATATGGAATACCGGTTGAGCTTCCGGTCGATGAGAACACTCCTATTCATCCTCTTGAGTCGTACGGAAAAAGTAAGGCAGGTGCTGAAAATGTTTTGTTGCAATACAAAGACAAAATAAATATCCAGATTTTTAGATGTCCTGTTATTACCGGCATCGGAAGGCTTGGTCTTCAGGCAGTGCTTTATGAGTTCATCTCAGAGAACAGGAAGGTATACGTATTGGGTGACGGGAACAATAAATATCAATTTGTTGATGTGGGAGATGTCGTGTCTGCGCTTATGAAGGCGTCTGAAAGGAAAGGGGTAGATGTATATGTGATCGGAGCGGATGAGGTTTTGACTTTAAGGCAGCTTTATCAGCGTGTTATTGATTACGCAGGCAGCAAATCCAAAATTCAGCCGCTGCCTGCTGGGCCCGCTTTTTTTGCCATGACGATAATGGACAAGATCAATTTTTCCCCACTCGGGATTTATCAGAGAACAATGATGGGTAGATCAATTTACGCAGATACCACTAAAATAAAGAAAAAATTGAGATGGAGTCCTAAAAAAACAAATGCCGATACATTTATCGATAATTATAAATGGTATGTTGCCAACAAGGGGAATTTTTCTCAAATAGGTGGAAATGCAGATTCTCCCAACAGGAGTGTTCCAAAAATGGGAATTCTAAAAATCATAAAGATTTTTTCTTAACGAAGTGAACAAATACGTACTTATCATAATTCTCCTTGTGGCTTCTTTTTTCCGTCTTTGGAATTTGAGTAACGTCCCCCCATCTGCTTCTCTCGATGAAGCATCAATTACGTATAATGCGTATTCCGTTTTAGAAACGGGCAAAGACGAGTTTGGGGAATTTCCGTTAGTTTCGCAGCGTGGGTACGATGACTATCGGAGATCGACATACCTCTTAATGGAGGTACCTTTTGTGAAGCTATTTGGTCTATCAACAATTTCCGCAAGGCTTCCGGCAGCACTTTTGTCGATTTTTACGGTTTGGGCAGTATACGGGATAGCAGCGCATCTTTTTAAGAAAAAAGATAAATATACGCAACTCTTTCCTTATTTTGCGGCCGGACTTATGGCGGTGAGCCCTTGGCATATTTATATTTCGCGAATAGGGCACGAGTCCAACGCATGTTTGTCATTCATAGTTTTTGGAATGTATTTCTTCCTGAGAGGTGTAAAGGACAAGCCAAAATCACTTTTTATCTCTGCATCTTTTTTCCTTCTTGGTATGATCAGCTACTATTCCGGTCAAGTTTTCGTTCCGGTTCTTGCTGTTGGTCTTGTCATTCTCTATAGAAAAGAAATTACTAAAGCCATTATGCAAAGCAAGAAATCTTTTTTTGCCACCGTTATTTTGTCTGTTGTAGCCGTTGCAATTTTTTGGTCTGTTTTTTCACCAAACGCTCTGATTCGGTACCGCGGCACCAGCGTTTTTGATCCGTATGGGCATGGTGATAGATATTCGAAACTTGTTGATATGCGGAATTTAGCTATTCAAAAGGGCGATCTTATTGGAAGCATAATTTTTAACCGGAGGGTATTTTATGTGCAGGTTTGGATGGAGGGGTATCTGTCGCATTTTAAGCCAAGTTGGTTATTTAGTAATACTGGGGATGGTAGATTTAAAGCTCCGGGTGTGGGTCTTCTCTATTTGTGGCAGCTTCCCTTCATATTGGTAGGTGTATTCCACTTTATTAGAACCAAAAATATCAACACTAGAGTCAAGATCCTTATCTTGCTTTGGTTTTTTCTGGG